>NZ_JADEWT010000012.1 GCF_015207505.1 Tychonema sp. LEGE 06208 | reverse complement strand
CTTTAATCGTTCACTGTTCATATAAGGAGTGGATAGGTTTTATTTTTCACCCTCATTCTCTCCTGGCGCGGTGGCTCTAGTTCTTCTTTGGCCACCGTTCTCATCTTTGGTTAGTCTAAACTACAGTGAATAAGGAATAAGGAAGATTTGTACGGGCGGGTTTAGCCAACAACTTATGATACAAATCAGTATATAATCCAAACCAGCCCTCATCCTTTCATGGTGCTTTACAAAACATAAATTGTGCCCAATTTCCAATCCCTCCGCTTCGCGCTCGCCCAATCCCTCCGCTTCGCGCTCGCCCAATCCCTCCGCTTCGCTCCGCCCAATCCCCAATGAAAACTGACAACTGACAACTGACAACTGACAACTAACAACTAACAACTAACAACTGACAACTAACTACTGACTGATTCCCAAACTTTATCGCATTTCAGCAACTCTAGTAGTCTCTGGCGACAAAATCACCTCTTTAGCATTCAACTTTAGATTCAATTCGCGAATCCGGCGCGACAGCAAGCGAATAATATTAACAGCAATTCCCGGCGTTTCATCGATCGCATCATAAAGCTGCATTTGAGTCAGCATCAAACACTCCGATTGTTCCAGAGTAGAAATAGAAGCCGATCGAGGTTCCGCATCAAACAGCGACATTTCCCCGAAACAAGCCCCCGCCTTCAACTGTGCCAAATCGCGATCGCCTATATGCACCCGCACCGTTCCCGATACCAAAATATAGAGCGATCGACCTTCCTGTCCTTCTGTAAAAATCCTGTGCTTGGAAGGGAACGAAAGTTCATCCATTACCGATGCTAGACGCACAAGAAAATCATCTCGCAGTTCCTTAAAGATCGGAACTTCCCTGACAAACAATAGGCGTTCGACGCTAGTTAGCATAATGCGATGCAGTGATTGATTTAAACTTAAACAGGCTCAGGGAATAAAAACTGTTAACTGTTGGCTGTTGACTGTTGGCTGTTGGCTGACAAATGACAACTGACAACTGACAACTAACAACTAACAACTGACAACTAACAACTAACAACTAACAACTAACAACTAACAACTAACAACTAACAACTAACAACTAACAACTAACAACTAACAACTAACAACTAACTAATGTTACCTTTTCCCCCCAACACCTAACTCTGCCATCATCTCTTCAACTTGAGCGAATACCAAACGATCGGGGTCATTTTGCAGCCTCGGTAACAATTCGAGCAAAGCTCGCGGCGAAGCTATTTTCAAATAGGCTAACACTGCTTCGCGAACAAAACCCGTCGGGTGTTGCAGACACACGAGAGTTTGTTGAGCCGTAAGACTCCAGCGCGCCTCCTTCGCCAAATGAAAGCAGCAAGCCAAGGCCCAATCCGAAAGGAAGTGGCGCAATTCTAGCAAGCGGCGCAAACGATCGCTAGGAGTTAGAGGTTTGTAAACCATCAATTCAGAGAGATTTGTCAACTTTTCTCTTTCCGAGTGCTGATCCAACAAATTGATCAGCGATCGCTTCCTAACTATATCCACAGTATTGTCAAGAATTTCCAATCCCCTAGCCACCAGAGAAGGTTGGCCCGAAGCGATGTTGAAAGCAGCAGCTTGTACCGTGTCCAGCGGATAAAGAAACTTCATCAACAAAAAACACCGATCCTTAGCATCAGCTTCCAACCCCGCCAGAGCCCGCTGCAACAATTGAGCCGTATCGTTCGCAGGTACCCCGGCGCTGTTAGGATCTCGATCGGAAAAATTGTCATAGGTCGTTACCCCAGACAAATCTACCAGACCCGCATAAATTTGACCGATAAACATCAACTCCTGTTCGATGAGAGTTTCCAAGCCGCTGCGGCCGATGCGGTCTAGAACCCCTTCTATCCCCGCTTCCGAAGGCATTTTCAACAGGATGCGGAGGATGTTGCGCCTCGTAGTTCCCCAAGCAGTCATCAAATTGCTGACCAAAATGTCGATCGCCTCAACAGTCCCAATTTGACCCAAAGCCGTCCAAGCTTGCAACCTGACCAAATCCGGCTTGTGGATATCCTCAGCCAAATACACCAGCAAAGGAATCGCATCGTTGTGAAGTTTGACTATAGCCTGCAAAGCCGCTTCCCTAGTCGATTTGTAACCTAGTCCTCGCAGCAGCGAAGGATAATATTCTTCCGAATGAGTAGACGAAATCACGTCTAACAGAGCGCAGCGAACTCGCAGAGATTCATCTTGCAAAAGATTGGGGATGTACAGCCGCAGTCCTTGCAAATAATCAGCCTCTCCCAGAGCCCGCGTCCCCATCACCCGTTCTCGTTCCAGCTTGTGCGTCAGCATTTGGCGCAGCGTGTTAGTAGCCTCTGCTTTTTGCTGGCGATCGCCCCTTCTCATAATTAAAGCAGCCGCCGTACCCCGCACCACCGGATCGACATTCTGCTGCAAATAAGGCCGCAAACTGTCAATATTCGGTTCAGCCTCCGTCAGCCAGATGTAACGCAAAGCCAAAGCCAGCACCTCCGGCGGCAATGGTTGTTGCGAGAGTGCGCGGACAAATTCTAAATATGCGGGGTTCGGGTGTTGCAGCATAGTTTCCAAGCTCTGGCGCTGCAAAAGTGGCGAAAGCGAATCCAGAATAGGTGCGAGAACTTCTCCGACATTTTTGGGGTCAATTTGCGTCAGCAATTCTATACAAGAGCGCTTTTCATCTTCGCCCCCCGGCTGTTCTAGAGTTTCCACCACTGCGCGCTTGAGAGCTTTGAGGTCAACGTCTGTCACGCCCAAGCGCCCGCGTTCGGCACTTTTGACCAACAGCCCTACGTATTGAGAGCGGATCAGCCACACCACAAATAGCCACACCAGCGCCAAAACTACGATCGTACCGATGAATACCAAGCTTTGCTGGTCGTGAAATGCGCTTTCGGTTTCGTGGGGGAGTATCTTGTCTGTCACCCACAGCATCCCCAGGATAACTACTCCTGTAGCTCCGCAGGACAAAGGCTCGCCCACACCGTTGACCAAGGTTTGAATGCCCGATCGAATATTGTCAGGAATCGGTTGAAATAAAACCGGACTCACAGTTTCCAACAGCGTGTAGTGCAGCAGTTCGTCTAAAAATCTCAGCAATATCAGCCCGATAAACACAGGTACTAGCTGGCCCAGAGATGCTCCTAAAGTCAGCACCCCAAGAATAGCGATACCCGCAGGTAAAATCATCGCCGTCACGAATACACCGATTCGTTCTACCAAGCGACTGGAAGCAAACCACTGAGTCACCACTTGAAACAGACCTTGTATACCTTCGTAAATGCCCAGGAAGCTAGCGATCCAGCTTGCTCCGCTCGCTCCATCCCCCGGGTTTTTGTATTCTAGCTGGCTGTAGAATTGGAAATCTACCAAAACGTAGAGGACTTCTGCCAGGACGAAGAAACTGACTAGAGGTATGGCGTATTTTTGCAGCGGGCCTGTAACTTTGCGGGCGGCAAATTCTTGTTGGTCGTCTTCGTCGTCGTCATCTGTCCAGCGAGCGGTTTCTGGGAATGCTTGACTGTATTTTTCCGTGAGGTAGTACAGCAGCACCGAGCCTGTCGCCACCATCAACCCGGATATCAGCGTCACGTTTTTGAGTTTGACTACGTACAGCAAGAGTGGCAGAGAAAATCCGCTGACTACTCCAGCTACTAGATAGCCGCTGCTGACTAACGGATAGGTGCGCTTGATTTCTCGAATGTTAAAAAGTTGATTGGAAGTGATAGAAGTATTGAGGTCGTTGAGGACATAGCAAGCTTCCACCCACAGCCACATCAAAAAAATAGTAATAAAAGCGATGCTGATGCCAGCTATCTTAGTATTTTCGTAGCCGATGCCGAATCGAAACAAAAATAGCGGTACCGACATCATTCCCAGAACCACTACGACGGTGCGCCTCAGCGGCAGGATTTTTTGCATCCACGAGTAGACAAAGCCCAGACTCGAACCGATAAAGGCGCTGGCTATGTAAATCCAGGGCAATTTGTCTGCACCGAATTCGTCTAAGAACAAACCTACCGTGCTCAGTTCCAGCCAGATCAGCCCGACGGAGGTTAGAGTGTAGACGAGGAACATCAGTAAGGTTCGCTCTAATTCTTCCGATCGCAAGTTGAGCGATCGCAGCACTCCCTGTCTTGCTCTGGCGATCGCGCTGATTTGAAAATTTTCCATTTCTGGTGCGTTAATATTTCGATTTTAGATTTTAGATTTACTTGCGGCTCGGTGAATGTGAGAGCGAGTACAGGAGTCTAAAATTTTTGTTTTGGCGCGTCCGCGACTCCTGTGGCAAACTTCTATCGGTTTTGGGGCGGGGCGATTAATCCACCGTCACCAGTCTTTGACTCTTGACTGATGACTAGACTTTTGCTCTCAGATCCTGTCCGATCGATTTGCGTCACAAAAACGGTTCGCGCGTGCGTCAGTCAGTGTCCGCTATTGGGTTGCGTCAGTCAGTGTCCGCACGCGCGAACCAATCTTCTGTTTGTAAATCGACCGGACACGAGAGCGAAGCCTGTAAAGAGCAGGCTCGATGCCTGCTCAACAATGGGATAGGTCTACTGATGACCGATCGCCCTATTACTGTTTTTTGGGAGACAGCAGCATCATCATACTGCGCCCTTCCTTTTTCGGGGCTTGCTGCACTTCGGCGATTTCCTGCAAATCTGTGGCCATGCGCTTGAGCAAGTCCTCTGCTAGGTTGCTGTGTTGGATTTCCCGACCTCTGAACATGATCGTGGCTTTTACTTTATCTCCAGATTTGATAAAGCGGTCTGCTAGCTTGAGGCGCACTTGGTAGTCGTGTTCTTCAATTTTGTAGCGCATCTTCACTTCCTTGACATCGGCAGTGTGCTGCTTCCGCTTGGCTTCTCGCGCTTTCTTTTCCTGCTCGAACTTGTACTTCCCGTAGTCCATTACCCGGCATACGGGCGGGTCAGCTTTGTCGCTGACAAGTACCAGGTCGAGTTCTTTTTCTTCTGCCAGACGGAGCGCTTCTGCGGGTGTCAATATCCCTAGTTGGCCGCCGTCGGTATCGATCACCCGGATTGTGGGGTATCGAATGTTTTCGTTGATCTGGGGTAGGTTGCGATTTTGTCTTCTTTCAATCACAGGCATGAATGTTTTTACAAGCAGTAGTTTAATAGCGAAGTTTCTTGATAGTTACAGGCTTGACCGGTCAATATTTCACTTTTTCCGATCGAGCTATTTGGCAAGCTGTTACCCTTACCGGACGTACTACCGCGCCCTGTATGCCTTCAGCTTCATCGTTAGGGCATACTTGAACCGAATCGTAAATGAATTCTTACAATACTTGCTATTCTACTCACTCTCGCTGAGTTTCTGCGTAGTTTTATTTTAACTTCATACTATATTGTCCGTTCCCATACCAGATTGAGCACCAAACCGTAAAAAATGCCCGGTAAATCCTTAAGGATGAGGTAAAACGGCTTTTTTGACCTCGCCGTAACGGGTGTTGCCAGTCCCCAATTCCCCTGATTTGCCTTGTACAATAGGTATAACCAAGTGTAAATTTATGTTGCGAGCTGAGGCAAAATTGACAAATTCTCTACACTGGCACCAACGGGTGGGCACTCAACGAGACTGGGTGTGGCGGGGTTGGCAAACTCGATACACTTATTTGCGGCCGGCTTTGGGGCGAAATCCACGGGCGATCGAATTTCAAGACTCTGCTGCCGAACCCATCGCCTCCACCACATCGAGAACACCGATTATTTTACTGCACGGGTTTGGAGCTTCGATCGGTCACTGGCGGCAAAATCTCGCTCCACTAGCCGAAAATCACACGGTTTACGCCTTAGATTTGTTGGGTTTTGGCGCTTCCCAAAAAGCTCCCATCGACTACGACGTGTCTTTGTGGGTCGATCAAGTTTACGATTTTTGGCTGACTTTTATCAGAGAGCCGGTCATATTGGCAGGAAATTCGATCGGCTCGCTGATTTGTCTGGCCGCGGCGGCCGCTCACCCGGACATGGTGGCCGGCACGGTGGCGATCAGCCTCCCAGACCCATCTGTGCGAGCCGAGGCGGTGCCGGGATGGCTGTTACCGGCGATCGAATCTATAGAAAATTTATTTGTTTCTCCGATCTTACTCAGGCCTTTGTTTTCGATCGCCCGCAAGCCCGCCATCGTCCGTCGCTGGGTTGCCTTTGCCTACGCCAACCCCGGAGCTGTTAGCGACGAATTAGTTGAAATTCTAGCAGGGCCTGCGGGCGATCGGGGAGCCGCCCGCGCCTTCTGTGCTTTATTTAAAGCTGTAGGTAGTGCAAAATGCGGCCCTGGTGTCAAGACTGTGTTGCGAAATTTAACAATCCCGATGCTGTTAATTTGGGGCAAACAAGACCGGATGATTCCGCCTCGCTTCGCCAAACCCCACCAATTTGTCGAATGCAATCCGAGTTGTGTAGAGCTAGTTGAATTAGATAATGCCGGCCACTGTCCCCAGGATGAATGCCCGGAACAAGTAAATCAAGCAATTTTGGATTGGATGGGCCGGAATTTTGTCGCCCGTGGTGATCGATCTTTGCAACACAGTTAATTTAGATAGGGGGCGGTGCGTTGCTAATTAACCAACATTATTTGCAGGTATCGATATCCTGGATCGAGAATCAGCTTGTCACAAGTCGATCGCACCCGGTGAAATGACTTTACCAAAAAACTGGGTCTAAAGCCCCGCTCCTTTAGGACGGCTTTTCTTAATCCTGTATTCATGCTAGAGTTATTTATACTACATACGACGTAAAATTCTGGTATTTGAGGCAAAACTTGAGGGAGAAAAGCAACAGTATGAAAGGCTTGATGAAGCTATTCGTACCGCTCGTTTTATCCGCAATTCTTGCATCAAATACTGGATGGACAACAAGGGAATTGGGCGATACGATCTGAGTGCTTATTGCAAAGTTCTCGCTCATGAGTTTCCTTGGGCAAACAAGCTCAACTCTATGGCTCGTCAAGCTTCTGCTGAAAGGGCTTGGAGTTCCATCGCTCGATTCTACGATAACTGCAAGAAGAAAGCAGCGAAGAAAGGTTTCCCACGCTTTAAAAAACATCAAACACACGGTTCTGTAGAATACAAAACCTGTGGCTGGAAGCTGTCGGAAGATAGACGAACTATCACTTTCACCGATGGTTTCAAAGTCGGAAGTTTTAAGATGTGGGGAACCCGTGATTTGCATTTCTATCAGTTGAAGCAGATTAAGAGAGTTCGGGTTGTGCGTCGTGCCGATGGGTACTACGTTCAGTTTTGCCTTGATGTTGAGAGAGTTGAGAAAAGAGAACCAACAGGCAAAACAGTCGGATTGGATGTGGGGTTGACTCACTTCTACACCGATTCTGACGGGCAGGCGATTGAAAATCCCCGCCACCTCAGAAAGTCTGAGAAAGCTCTCAAGCGCCTTGGTCGAAGACTTTCTCGAACTCAACAAGGCTCGAAAAATAGAGCCAAGAGTCAAAACCGGTTGAGCACAAAGCACCTCAAGGTAAGTAGGCAGCGTAAAGATTTTGCCGTGAAGTTGGCAAGATGCGTCATCCAGTCTAACGACTTGGTTGCCTAGGTCGACTTGATGGTGCGGAACATGGTTAAGAACCGGAAGCTGTCTAAATCTATTAGTGACGCAGCTTGGTCGGCTTTCGGAAACTGGTTGGAGTATTTCGGCAAGGTGTTTGGAGTGGTAACGGTTGCCGTCCCTCCCCACTACAGCAGCCAGAATTGTTCCAACTGTGGGGAAGTTGTTAAGAAGTCGTTGAGCACAAGAACTCATAAATGTCATCATTGCGGGTTGGTTTTAGACCGAGACTGGAATGCAGCTCGAAACATACTTGAACTTGCACTTCGTACCGTGGGGCACACGGGAACGTTAAACGCCTCTGGAGACATCGACCTCTGCTTGGGTGAAGAAATTCCTCCAAGTAAGCCGAGTCGTGGAAAGAGGAATCCTCAGAAGTGATTCTGGGAATCCCCGTCCTTTAGGTCGGGGAGGATGTCAAGCATCAACACCACAGAAACCGGGTTTTTATCGGGATTAAAGGTCTAGATGCAGTATTTTTGCCTGTCAAACCAGGTTTCTCATCACTGCTGCGTCTAGGGCTAAAACTAAGGTTTGAAGGTACTGATGCGTCCCAGACTGTTTTGTTGACGATCGCCTTTTGGGAAACTCAGGCATTGACACAATCGTCGCGATCGTGTATCTTCTCTAACTGGTAGTATTATATACAAGTTATGCAGTTCGTCGAAAGGCAGGTCATCAAACCAAATCACAGGTTTTATCCAGAAGCCGACCGACAGTTTTTCCAGTCCAAAAATCACAACTGCGATAACTATATCTACCGTCAAAACTTTTTCCCCCGTCAACCAATCAATGCTCTGACGGTCGATCGTCCGCGATCGAAGAGTATCGGTGACAAAGCATTGCCCGCCCTGGTGACACAAAACACTCTCCGGTTACTACAAAAAGCATGGATTAGCTATCATAATGTCACCGGGTATGGCGCGGGCGATCGCCAAACTAAATTTCCAGCAGCACCCAAAATCCCTTACTATAAAAAATCAAGAAAAACCAGATATCGGTGCCGCCATGTAGTTGTATTTAACTGTCAAACAGTCAGGGGAAAAACTTTCGCAAAAGGATATGCTCCTTTGCATGAAACTAACATCTTCATGTATTCAAAAGTAACTTAAATCTGGGAAATCCTGATTGTTCCCGAGGTAGGTTGTTAATTAGTCAGAGTGCTTGATTAAAAGTTAGAACAAAACGCAACTGTGAAAGGGATTACTACCCTGGCTTTAACGAACTGTGCCCATAGGAAAGACCGAAGAAATCGCTCCTAAGAAAAACCGTAAAAATCTCCATTCTAACTTGTGATAAGTTCAGGAAAAACCTGGTTGATTGTTGATAAAAATATAGCAACAGCGCCAGACGGTGAGGACGTTTGAAATTACTGAAAGCCTGGGTTTTCTTAATTATTCCTTGGGTCTTGTTAATTATTCCTTCTGCTATAAATACCTTCCCTTGTGCCAACAATTTGTCAGTCAGCTTATAACCGATCGCCCCCAAGTCTGCTGGAAAGTAAAAAAATGCCAGAATTGGGCATTGGGCTGCCTATTAACGCCTAAAAAAGTCAATTTGGCCAACAACTGACGGCCCGGACATCCCTGGTCGGCTGGCGGCCCGCCTGCTGAAAGCCGATCGGGCAAACAGCACCCTTCCAGCTTTTAGTAGTAACGCAAACGAGGAAAAAACTGTCGTGAAATTCCACTGGCTACTACCGAGTTTTTTAAGTGTATTTTTGCTCGCCGGAGCCGCCGAAGCAGCCCGACTGCAATCTTGGCGATTTGATGCTTCAGAGAACCGGCTCTACATTAGAACAGAGGGGGGAGTGCAACCCAAGGCTCAACTGATTTTCAACCCGACGCGCTTGGTAATCGATTTGCCGGGAACGAGTCTAGGCCGTCCCTCAGTCAACAAACAGCTCTCAGGGGCGATCGAATCGGTGCGGGTAGGACAGTTTGACAACGACACAACCAGAATTGTAGTCGAACTCAAAGACGGGTTTACTCTAGACCCCCAACAAGTAAAATTCCGGGGGATTTCTGCCAGCGAGTGGACAGTGGATTTACCCGCACCGACGCGCGGCCAAAGTCAAAATCCCATTTCCGAACCCGGGGGAGAAAGGTTATCGGTTGAACCTTCAGCAGGCGAACCTCAGTCTGCTGAAGCAACCGTTGTTCAGAACGTTCAACTGACAGCAGACGGTTTTTTAGTCCGCACTGCCGGCGGCCGCCCCCAAATTAATTTTGAACAAAGTCGCGCCGGAGACATCGCTACCCTGGATATTGAAGGAGCTACTTTAGCTCCGGGCGCGGGCGGCCAACAGCCTCAAACTAACGGCAAGCTCGGTGTCGAGAGGGTTGAAGTCCGGCAACTGCCAACAGACCCGCCCGTTACCCGCGTGACTTTGCGGATGAAGGGTTCTAATACTCAGTGGCGGGCATCTGTGAGCAATTCTGGCTCCGTTGTGCTGTCGCCAGGGGACACGAGTTCGTCAAGGCTGACGCGCTCAGAACCTGTAGCTGTTGGGAGACCAGAGCGAGCAACTTTAGCTAGAGTTCTGTCGATTAATTTAGCCGATAACGGCACGCAACTGGTGGTGAGAACTGACCGCCAAGTCTCCTATACCAGCGGGTGGGACCAGTCGTCGAGAGCTTACTGGTTGAGAATTTCTTCTAGTTTCTTGGCGGGGCAAATTCCTCAGCTTGGTGCCAACAGCCCTGTATCGTTTACTGCCAGTCAGGAAGACGCGGAGACTGTGCTGATTTGGGTGCAGCCGCGATCGGGGGTAGAGGTAGGCCGGGTGACGAGACCTGGCCAGCAGTTGCTGTCTTTGCAGTTGCGATCGTCCAATGCTAGCGCCCCGCCGCCTTTGACTAGCGATCCCAATCCGCAGCCGCTGCCGAGAAGGACGATCGGATCGGGGGATTTGCCCCAATCCAACCGCCGCGTCGTGGTGGCGATCGATGCGGGGCACGGGGGGCGCGATCCAGGTGCAGTCGGCATTCAGGGCATTCAGGAAAAGGAGATTGTTTTAGATATCTCCTATCAGGTGGCTAGGCTGCTGGAACAGCAGGGCGTGCAGGCGGTGATGACTCGGACTGACGACAGCGAAATCGACTTGGAACCGAGAGTTTCTTTGGCGGAACGGGTGAATGCTACTTTGTTTGTCAGCATTCACGCTAATGCGATTAATATGAGCCGGCCGGATATTAGCGGGATTGAGACTTATTATTTTGATAGCGGGAAAGATTTAGCCCGGGTGATTCACGCCAGTATTTTGGACGGGACGGGGGCGACTGACCGCCGGGTGCGACAGGCAAGATTTTATGTTTTGAGGAAGAGTTCTATGCCTTCTGTTTTAGTGGAAGTCGGTTTTGTCACGGGTGCTGAGGATGCTGCTAGACTTTCTGACCCGGCTTATCGCAGTCAAATGGCGGCTTCGATCGCTCGCGGCATTTTAGTTTATCTTCAACAAAGATAATGGTCAGTAGTCAGTAGTCAGTAGTCAGTAGTCAGTAGTCATTAGTCATTAGTCATTGGTCATTAGTCATTAGTCAGTAGTCAGTAGTCATTAGTCATTAGTCATTAGTCATTAGGGAATTGTTAGCTGTTGACTGTTAGCTGTTAACTGTTAACTGTTGACTGTTAACTAACTACTACCAACTACCAACTGCCAAGTACCAACTACCAACTACCAACTGCCAACTGCCAACTACCAACTGCCAACTACCAACTGCCAACTACCAACTGACTACTGCCAACAGACAACTAACTATTAACAAATGACAACAGACAACTCTGGACAAAAAAGAATCGGTATTTTTGACAGCGGTGTGGGCGGTTTGACTGTTTTGACGCAGTTATACGAACAATTGCCCAACGAATCTATACTTTATTTTGGAGATACGGCGAGGCTTCCTTACGGGACTCGCGCAGCTTCGGAAATTGTGCATTTTGTCCGGGAAATTATGGCCTGGCTGGTGGAGCAGGATGTGAAAATGGTGATTATGGCCTGCAACACCAGTTCTGCTTTGGCGATGGAAATGGTGCAGGCTGAGTTTGATATTCCGGTGCTGGGAGTAATTCTGCCGGGGGCGCAGGCTGCGGTGCAGCAAGGCAAGCGGATCGGGGTGATCTCAACTCCGGCTACGGCTGCTAGCAATGCTTATCGAAATGCGATTTTGGAAATGGATGCGGATTGTCGGGTATGGCAGGTTAGCTGTCCGGCTTTTGTGCCGCTGGTGGAGCAAAACCGGATTCACGATCCTTATACTTATGAGGTGGCTCGGGAATATTTGGCTCCTTTGATTCAGCAGCGCATCGATACGCTGATTTACGGCTGCACTCATTATCCGCTGTTGGCTCCTGTGGTGCGATCGCTTTTGCCTGTTGGGGTGAATTTAATCGATCCTGCGGTGCGGGTTGTGGCTGCTGCTGCTAGAGAGTTGGAGGTTTTGGGGCTGCGGAATTCTGGTACTGCGCTGCCGACTCGTTTTTGCGTGAGCGGGCTTCCTGAGCAGTTTGCGGATTTGTCGGTGCAGTGGCTCGGCTGTACTCCTGCGGTTGAAAAGATATCTCTGCCGACTGTTGTTCGTAGCGAAGCGGGGCGTAAGCCATCGCCCGTATCTGTGGAATCTGTCGAATAAGCTGGAAAATTGCTCGATCGCGCGACACAATCCCCGAAATCTTCAATCTCAAATCTTACCCTCCAAAACCCTAGGGATTTGGGGGGTTGAGTTTTTGCTGGGAACATTGCAGCTAGCGATCGAACATCGATGTGTAATAAGATTTAACAAAAGCTTTGATGAACAATGCAAATAATGTCCTCTATCTGCTGGAGATCTTCAGCCTTGAACCATGTCACCGTATATATCGCAAGCAGTGTTACTTGTAGATGGCTATAACATAATTGGACTTTGGCCTCGACTCCGAGAGAAGCGCGATCGCGACGAACTCGAAACAGCCCGCCGCGAGTTGATTGAGGCTTTGGTTAACTACAGCGCCGTACAAGATTTTGAAGCTAGACTCGTGTTTGACGCTCAGTATCGAAACACTCCCAGCGTTAAAGAAATTATTACTAAAAATTTATCTGTGCACTACACTGACTTCGGTCAGACAGCAGATACTTATATTGAAAAGTCTTGTGCTAATTTGCGCTACGAGTTGCGATCGGTCAAAGGCAAAAGCCGAATGATTGTCGCCACCTCCGACAGAGCCCAGCAATTAACCGTAGTCGGCTACGGTGCCGAATGGATGTCTGCCCAACAACTAGCGGCTGACGTAGAATCCACCGCCCGCCGCAGCGAGCGCCAGCACAAATCCCGCAAACACAATTCCAGTCGCTTTCTGGCCAATTCCCTCGATCCAGAATCGCAGCAGCGCCTCGCCAGAATGAGAATGGGGCTGCATTAGCGTCCCAAACCCGCTTGCTGCATGAGAAAAAAAAAACTTTGCAAAAGGCCTTGCCAAATCGAATAGGTTCAGCTACTATTAGTAAATGTGGACGACAAAAACCACGCAATCCTCGGTAGCTCAGTGGCAGAGCGATCGGCTGTAATGAATGCAAGCCTTTGGCATCAACCAAAAGCCCTAGTGACATAGCAGCTTTATCCGGTAACGGGTACTGAAAAATCGGGTGAATTCAAGGAAACCGCAGCACTTCGGGTGGCGGCAATCTTGAGCCAAGTCTGGCGAAAGGCAGCGGTTTCGATCGCAAGTAGCCGGAAAGGTGCAGAGACTAGAGATGAGGAGCCTAACCAATAAATCTCACAGCGCCCGACATCCCGCGACAGATGATAAGTCTGCGTTTTAGGGATGATGAAATAGTCCGCGCCCTTCGGAAACGTTGGGATAAGTGTAACCGATTGGTCGTAGGTTCAAATCCTACCCGGGGAGTTAGTAAAAGTCTGAAGTTGGATGTTTCCAGCTTCAGATTTTTTTGTTTTTATTTTCCACCAGATTCATACAGCGTATTCCACCTACAGGGAATACGCTGTATATCAACCGCTTTTTACTTCCCATATTTGGTTTTCTCGATCGAGTTTTTCGGCAGCCGTTTATTTAAGGTAAATCCGTCATCAAGAAAATTTGTAAAAGTATAGTTTTTCCCGATCGGTTTATTCATCCTAGGGTGTCCCCGAAAAAAGCTGTTTGAGTTAGGTCGAGTAGGCGGGTGACGCACCCTACGGAATACTAAACATCGCGTTCTGTTCGCACCCAATTAGTTTGTCGCTTCAGCAGAAAACCCAGATACAAAGGAATTTTCCACAGGATATAAAACGGTACGGATAATAGAGTTGCGCCGGAAATGTGGGCACGGCCAAATTTTCCCCAAGCGCTGACAATTGCAACTAAAATTAGCAGTCCTTGTACTCCTAACAAGATGGCAGGAATCGCGGATGATCCGATAATTGCTCCTACTATGGAGGCGACAAAAGCGGCTAGCCAAAGAGCAACTAAAAGCGATAGGGGAGGGACGGATAAGTCAAGGGCGATCGCCATTAAGTCAAAACGCTGTTGCTCGATCGAAGCTGTCGCCAGCCTGGGAGTTTGAGTTAGCAACGTCTGGATGTGTCCGTGTTCCCATCTGGTTCTTTGAGTTTTAGCTGCTTCCTGCTGCTGCGGCAAACACCCTGTGACTCTGGCTTCGGGGCAGAATACGGTTGGATGTCCGGCGATCGCCAAATCCAAACTCATTTGCATATCTTCCACGATATTGCCACTAGCTAAAGGAACATCTCGAATGATTAGCCAGGGAAAAGCCATGCCCGTACCTGTTAGCAATGACGGGAATCCTAACTGTTTTAATCCGCTGGGGCGGACTAGGTTTTTCACGAGAAATGCTAAGGCTGAAATCGAATCTTTGGGGGTAGGATCGGGCGGCTGTTCCATTAAATATGTGGCCTGCACCGGTCTTTGTTTGGCCATTGAAACGCGGGCTAATGTTTCTATGGAATCTGGCTCGCAGATGCAGTCTGCATCAACCATAATGACTACTTCTGGAGGGTCTGAGGCGATCGACTGCAAGCCGAAATCCAGGGCGTATCCCTTCCCCTTACGTTCTGTGTCGTGGCGCTCGATCGCCGTTGCACCGCAGTTGCGGGCGATTTGGGCCGTAGCATCCGTGCAGTTGTCAGCAATGACTAACAGGCGGTCTTGAGGTGTTAGCTGCGGCAGAATGGTGGAGATAGTGGCGACAATTCCTGCTGCTTCGTTGTAGGCGGGAATTAAAACTGCTATTTTGGGGCGGGGTTCTTTGGTTTCGTCTGTGGTGCCGAAGCTGGAAAGGAAAGCTGCACTGCATTCTAGAAATAGAACTGCAACGGGAATTAGCAGGATTAGGGCGATCGTCAAAAGTACAACATCAACAAATAGGAACGATAGCTGATTTATTTCCACAATTTTAGCACCTTAATTTAATTTAATTTAATTTGCAGCGGTCATTGAATTGACTTAATCAAATTTCACCTCAGTCAACTCAGCGATCGACACTATAGCTTTTCAAGCGAAAGATGAGGTACTATGCGGCATAGGGCTCCCATAGGACATTGGGCATTGGGCATACCTCACCACGCTTGATAACCGCTATATCTAACTTATAAGATACGAAAACATCACCATTATTAGGTTTGTAGTTAGGAATGCGAGTCAGTTCCAAGAGAGGACTTTAGTCCTTACTACGAACTAATTTGATTGCAATCGTTCGCTCCAACATGATATCATATCATGTCGATTCTTACCATTTTAAGTAAATCACTTAATTAAACCTCAAACAGACCCAAAATTGAAAAACCCGGTATCTCAAAGAAACCGGGTTTCGGGTTGTTTAGCTTTTAATCAACTAAAAATGACAAAGCAATCTCTCAACAGTTTTTCAATTACGCCGCTTCCCGCACAGGAACAGGTTCAGATTTTTTTTGAGTGAACTGTGCCGGGAGTGCAGATTGTCTGATACATTTGGAGACCGATCGCAAATATCCCACTTCTGCTTGAAGAGAATCCACCGCAGAAAGACTTTCCACTAATCGATCAAATTCATCAGCATTAACTCCAGCACAGTTCAAAACTTCTTGGTTGAGCCTCCCGTACATTCCTTGCAGGAGGAGTTGGATAATTTCGCTGTAGTCAGCGACTTCTGTTCCGTAACCTTGCAATTTTTTCGGATTGACTCCCCACTGCAAAATCTTCAGCAATTCTGCGGCGGAACTCCACGCAAAAGAAGAAGCAATTACCTCTTTTTCCGCTGCGACAAGAGCCGGCTTAATTTGCACTTCCGGGAAATTCCGATCGCTAATTAATTTTTCCAGGTTAGACACTTGTTTATCTAACATGCACAAAGAAAAAGGAGCTAGTTCTAGAATCACCATGTCGCCAGCCTGGTCAATTTTTCTGAAAGGATCTTCCAGAACATTAATTAGGAGATGAATGTCTGTAGGTTTGTTCCAGTCAAATTGTCCTAAGAAAAATGGTTCTTCGTATCCCGGTAAAAGTCCTTGAAAATAAATCGGCAAATTTTTGCCGGATTCTTGAATTTTATACAAAGCAACTTCTAAGGTTTCTGTCGGCCATCCTAGATTGCTGACGGCGACTATTTTCAGTTTTCCCGGAACGGAAACCACGAGCGAATTCAGTAACAAATGTACGGCTTCGATTAGATTTTGAGCGGTTACGTAGCGGTGGGGGGCGTGAACGTTGACTGTTTTACTTTGCTGTACTTTCTTGGACATTTGCTCGCAGAACAAGCTATTTTCTAGCATATGAGTAAAGCGAACCATCCCGTAGGTGACTTTTCCTTCTTGAGCTGCTTTGGCAAATTGCCATTCTGCAAATTTTTTGGACGCGGCGTAAATTTCGGTTGTAAAATATCGAGATGTTTTGCCTGTGGAAGAGAAAATGCAGTCTTCTACGCCGTATTCTTCGGAAAGTTGGATGACGTTTTTGCATCCCAACAGGCTGGTTGTAACTGTTTCTCGAATTTGGATTTCAGCTAATCCGGGCTGGCGCTGGGCTGCTAGGTGAAAAACAATGTGCGGTTTTTCTACTTCAAATATGTGTTTGAGCGCCTGCAAGTTGCGAATGTCGGCGGCATAGAAATTTACTGCGCCTTCTTTGTTAAAGTGCGGGAGATTTTCGTCGGGGTTTTGACATCGGGCTTTGTCTACGGAAATGATGTTAGTTGCGCCTAGAGAGAGGAGTTTTTCGATTAGAAAACTCCCGACGCATCCTTCTCCGCCGGTGATGAGGATAGTTTTTCCTTTGATTTTGTTGCTGCAGGCGAGGCTGTACAGGTTAATGGTACGATCGCGCACATCGCTAAAAGGTTCGCTTTCTAGTTGTCCGTCGGCTTGATAGGCCCAGATTAGCTGTGCGGTGAGAGTTTGTAGCGTTGCTAGGATTTGCGGATTTTGCGGTTCGGGGGAACCTGGGGGAACTAGCTGCTGGATGCGATTGATTATTGCCGCTTTGCTGGCATCTTCAAACACTTCTGAGGGGTTAAATGTGTTATTCACTTTCTGGGCTCCTTTAAATTATAGAAATACGGTTGCTGATGCTGATTCAGAGTTGTTAAACTGATTTTTGAGGGACAGAATCTTTAAAATTCGGCTGATTTGGGTTGTTTTTACAGAGAAAGCTACTTAATCGGAAAGATACGCGATCTGCTTTCCTACTAAATAATTATTTTCAGTCTACTTGTGGTTTTATTAAGGATTTTTTAATCTGCTTGCTTTGGCTAGCTGCTAAGTCGGAACTTTCTCTGTCAAAAATTAGTCACTACAACTATAAACGTAAGTTGCTGGCCGTTGGCAATAGTCACAACATATCTTTACTATTTCTTTGTAATTACCTCAGAATATTCACGCAATTTTAAAGTTAATATAAAGTAGTGCAGGCGTTAAAGAAACTTAATAATCCTTGCCACTATCAATAAAATGTCTTTTTTATTACTAATTGTATTAAAAGTTTAAGTAAAGATACGGAAAACATTGTCAAATATTGCGGTGTGCCTAAAATATTGCTATTTATAGCCTTTCTGTGCTCTCATAGGAGGTACTATATGGGATAGGGCATTGGCCAAACAGGGCATTGGGCATTGGGCGGAGCGAAGCGAAGCGGAGGGATTGGGCATAGGGTATACCTCACTTTTTTTAGAACAGCCATATACGAGGTTATAGCTTTTATCAAAAAGGTGAGAACTGAGTCGATTTTAGATACTTCGGCTTCGCTCAGTACGAGTTTTAGATTTTAGATTGGGGAATTCAGGCTTCTATCGATTTTAGATTGGGGAATTGAGCGAGTGATATCATCTCCGATCGATTAGCACGCGCGAACGGTTTTTGTGATAGTAATTGACCGGATATGATATGAGGTATTGAGCGATCGCTCAATACCTCATTTTTCCCTCAAACTGCCACAGATCCGTACACAATAAGTCATTCCCAATTTTTTAATTTCAACTCTTATCTTAAATCTCAAATCTCAAATAGTATGAATTGGTGGGTAGCCAGAACAAGACTACCCCTATATGCGTGCTGCTACCGGTCGCGAATGCTGCGTTCTTTTTTGCTGCCTTCAAAGCCGCGAGCGTCCCCAACATCGTAGCCTCCAGTCCGTAAGCGACGGTCTAAATCGCTGGCTTCGGGAGAACTTTTTGCTGCTTCTTCGATCGTCACTCTGCCTTCGAGCACCAGTTTATAAAGACCCTGGTTGATAATCTGCATTCCTTCGTAGGTGTCATGTTCCATCAACCGGAAAGCTTCGTCATCAGCACCTTTCATTAAGTAATCGTGCATGGCGGGCGTATTCACCAAAATGTCATGAACTGCGACGCGGCGGTTGTCAACTGTTGGCAGTAAAAGTTGGGCAATTACTGCTACCAAAGAGTCGCAGATTTGAATCCGCATTGCTTGCTGTTCTTCGGGCGGATACATATTTAACAAGCGGTTAATAGCGTTTATGGCGCTGCGAGTGTGGAGAGTTCCAATTACTAAGTGACCTGTTTGAGCTGCTTGCAGGGCTGTATTGATGGTAACGCGATCGCGCATTTCCCCGATCAGAATCACATCTGGATCTTCCCGCAAAACTGCCCGTAAAGCCTGCTGAAATTCGTGGGTGTGCAAGCCGACTTCCCGCTGGCTGACCAAGCATTTTTTGGAAGGGTGAATGAATTCGATCGGGTCTTCAATTGTAACTACGTGCTTCTGTTCCATCTGGTTGAGATGGTCGATCATGGCAGCTACTGTTGTTGATTTTCCCGAACCTGTAGGCCCCGTAACCAAAATCAATCCCTGCGATCGCAAAATGATATTTTTGAGAACTTCTGGTAGCCTCAAGGAATCGATTGTCGGTATTTCCAAATTGATCAACCGCAATACTATCGCACCGCCGCTGAGGGCATCGAAACAGTTGACGCGACAACGCACAAAGCCTGGATAAAAAATTGCTGTATCTAATTCCTTGGTAGCTGCAAACTGTTTTCGCTGTTCGGGCGTGAGAATTTCGGCTAGATAATTTTCAAACAATTCTGGCGTTACTTTGGGGTGGGTGGTTGCTACTTGCATCACGCCCCGAATCCGAAATCGAGGTACTTGGCCGACTCGAATGTGAATGTCGGAAGCCGAGGCGCTGTGGGCATCTCTGACCATTTGTTCGATCGTACTGGTGGGTGTCTCCACAGCCCGCGGCGGGGGGGCGGAGGGCGGACTCGGCGCGGCTGGACTCGGCGCGGGAGTTGCGATTGCTAAGGGCGGGGGCGGCGGAGGCGTGCGGCGGGCTTGAGGCTCTGGTCGAACGGGTGTACGATTGTTTGATGGGTTCATTTTTTAGTCTCCAATCAGTCGATTTTAGGTGTAAAACTTGAGATTTTGGATTGACTCGCAGCGCCGTGAATCTGGCAGTTTCAATGAGGGTCTACAATTTGCGAATTGACGGTGATTGAGTATCGGGAGGTTGTATCCGTTATTGGGCGAGGTCAGTGTATTATAGCTTTTATCAAAAAGGTGAGAAGTGAGTCGATTTTAGATTTTAGATTTGAGATTTTAGATTGGGGGATTTAGGGATTGGAGGATTGAGGGATCGATCGCTCAATACCCTATCTTTGGCTCGAACTGCTATAACTGCGAAAAAACACCCAATTTATAATCTAATCGCTCGCTGGCTCATTCGGTGCTAGATGCTGAAAATATTTTACAATTGGGCTTGATGGGACGATCGACTAATTAACAATTTTAACTTGTATGAATATCAGTCAAAAAATTGTCGGCTGGCTCGAAAATCGTGCTGTAACCCCCGCCTACGCGGGTTGGCTGCTATCGGGAATGACGGTTTTCTTTTTTGGGTCTGCTACTAATACAATGGCTGGTTGGTTGTACGCACTAAGCGGTGGGAGTTTGGCGCTGTTGGTCGTAGCGGCGGTTTTGCCGGTCAAATCGCTTCGTTCTTTGGAAGTGCGCCGTCGCCCCATCGAACCGGTGAGTGCGGGCGATCAAATTACAATCGAACTAGAAATCACAAATCGCGATCGCCAACCTAAAACTTTGTTGCAAGTGGTAGACATCTTGCCGTTTGTATTGGGAAAAGAGGTCATCCGCCCGATCGAAGTCATAGAGCCTAACAGTACATACAGGGATACATACTATAGAGAAGTCCCGCAGCGCGGTATCTATCGCTGGCAAGAGGTGCACTTGAGAACGGCTGCGCCTTTAGGGTTGTTTTGGTGCCGCCGCAGCCGTCCGGCGAAAGCGGTGGCGGTTGTCTACCCGCAGGTTTTGCCGTTGAGCGCTTGCCCTTTGATCGATCGCATCGGTCAAGAAGACAGCCCGCAATTGTACAATCGCAGTCGATCGCAAACTGCTACCGAAGGCCTCACCCGCAACCTCAGACCTTACCGCCACGGAGACCCCACCCGCCTGATCCACTGGCGCACCAGCGCCCGCTACGGAGAACTGCGCGTGAGAGAGTTAGAAGTTGCCGCCGGCGGTCAAGACATTATTATTGCTCTCGACAGCGGCGCTTTGTGGGAAGCAAAGGAATTTGAACGAGCCGTGACAGTAGCAGCTTCTCTTTACTTCTATGCTAGCAAGCGCCTGTTAAACGTCAAACTTTGGACGGCCGGAACCGGACTCGTATCGGGGAACCGGGTAGTTTTGGAAATTTTAGCCGCGGTTAATTCTGGGGAAGAGGCGATCGATTCTCGATCGAAACAGTCGATAATTTGGCTGACTCCAAACACTACGAGTTTAAGCACTCTTTCCCAAGGTAGCCGCTGGGTGCTCTGGCCGAGCGCCACTGCTGAAACAGGCGAAAAAACATTAGTAAAACACGATTTACCAGGGTTAGAAATTCGCTCCGACCGACCGTTAGAACTTCAGTTACAAGCAAGCATCTCCTAGACTTTTAGACGTTAGGATCGCCCTGAAGGAAGATCGCAGCCACTTCAGTCAGAATGGGAGTGTTCTTATCGTTTAGCTAAAGAAATATGAAAGACGAATTTGATGACAAAGAGAGAAATTTTTCTCCCGGCGATCGCTCAAACGCTATTTTTGGGCGAACAGAATTATATTTATTGCTGCTGTTGTTCGTCGGTGGTATTACGATAGACTACTGGTTTAGGCATCACCCACAACAGCTTTGGCGATCGCCCACCGAGCAGCCTGCGGGTCTCAGTCCACCATCCCCCAAACCGCTGCTTTAAGCGGGATCGTCAACGTCTGCACTTTCCCCAAAGGCAAAATGATACGCATCGGAAAACTTATCTGGAGTCGCTTTTCCCATCAACTGTTGCGTCCCAAGCGATTAGCGATTTTTGAAGCCTGCCTGATTGGGCTAGTGTCAGGACTTGCTGCGCTGCTGTTGGCACAAGGAGTAGGTTGGCTCGGCGGCTGGCGGCAACAGGCAACGCATTTCATCCCGGCCTATATTGCACTACCCTCGATCGGGGCCCTAGGCGGATTCTTGTCTGGATTCATAGTCGATCGCCTCGCTCCGGCCGCCAGCGGGAGCGGCATGAGCGAAGTCAAGGCGGTACTCGCCAACGTTCCGATGCCTTTGAATTTACGAATTGCCCTAGTGAAGTTGGTCAGCGCCACCCTCATACTCGCTGCCGGCATACCCCTCGGACGAGAAGGCCCCACGGTACAGATTGGGGCAGCGTTAGCGAGTCAACTGAGTCGATGGTTCCCAACTTCACCCGATCATCGCCGTCAGATCCTCGCAGCCGGAGCCGGAGCGGGACTTGCAGCCGCGTTTAACGCGCCGATCGCAGGTGTTTTATTTGTGGTCGAAGAACTGTTGCAAGACGTGTCAGGAATCACCTTGGGAACCGCTATCCTAGCTTCGTTCATCGGGTCAGTTGTCGCTCGGATCAGTGGTTCGCACAATCTCGATTTAGACCTGCATCTTGTTGTCTTTAATACCAGCTTTTCTGCTTCTGAGATTCCGTTTTACCTGCTGCTGGGAATCATAGCAGGCGGACTTGGCGTGCTGTTCAATCGCTCAATCCTGACAAGTTTGACGTTGTACCGCCGCTTTTTCCGTGTCGGCTTACCCTGGCGAATCGGATTTGCTGGGCTGATTACGGGAATTGCACTCGCTGCTTTACCAGATATATTTCGAGACAATGCCGGACTCAAAGAACTGCTATTAACCGGAAATGCAGACTGGCAACTCGTGGCGATCGTCTTTTGCATCCAGTTTTTTCTGATCGTCGTCACCTACGGTTCTGGCGCACCGGGCGGGTTGCTGATTCCCAGCATGGTACTGGGTGCAGCGTTAGGATACCTCGTAGGAGTCGGAGAACACCAAGTTTTGGGTTTAAGTCTGGCAACCACCTATGCACGGGTGGGGATGGCGGCATTTTTCTGTGCGGTTGCTCGCACTCCGATTACTGCGGTAATCCTAGTGTTTGAGATGACGACTGACTTTAATTTAGTGTTGCCGCTGATGATCGTATCTGTGACTTCTTACCTGATTGCAGAATTGCTTGATGAGGGTTCGCTTTACGATCGCTTGCTGGCCTTTAAAGGCATTCACCTGACGAAAGAAACGAGCGCTCAAGATCCTTGGACAGATTTAACTGCATTGAATGTGATGCAGCCGAAAGTAGAAACGCTTTCTAGTCGGATTCGTCTGGAAGAAGCGTTACAGGCGTTTTCCCTGTCTTCCCACCGCACGTTTCCGGTGGTAGAAAGCGGCAAGCTTGTCGGCATTGTAACTCAAAAGGATATTACCAACTTTTCTGCACGAGGATTGAATGGTGAGAATCTTGTCAGCGAGCTGATGACACCAGAGCCGGTTCGCATTAACCCAGAAGATACGCTTGCCTATGTGCTGCATTTGCTCGATCGACACAATCTCCATAGCTTACCAGTCGTAGAAGGACGGCGATTGGTCGGTATTATTACCCGCAGCGATATTATTCGCGTTGAAGCAGCTTATCTCAACAACGAAAGTCTCGCTCAACCAAAGGTAGAACGATCTCGGATAATTCATCAAACCAAATCGCCCGAAACTGGACAAGGGCGCATCCTCGTGCCGTTGAGCAATCCAAAAACCTCCCTGACGCTGTTAGAAATGGCAGTGGCAATTGCCCGCGATCGCAACTATGAAATTGAATGTTTGCAGGTGATTGTTGTGCCAAGACATGAGGCGCTTGCAGAAACTCCAGTAAAAACGGCGGAGGGTCAAAAGTTACTAAAGCAGGCAATCCGTCTGTGTCAAGCGTGGCAAGTTCCGATCCATACCCAGATTCTAGTGGCGCATGATTTGTCAAGTGCCATTCTCGAAACGATCGAAGAGCGACATATCGATCTCGTCTTAATGGGCTGGAAAGGCAGCACTAAAACACCGGGGCGGGTTTTTAGTCGAGTTGTCGATACTATGATTCGACAGGCTGTTTGTGAAGTGGTGTTGGTGAAGTTAATCGATCGAGCAATTTTTGAGCGGTGGTTAGTACCAATGGCAGGCGGGCCCAATGCCCATCAAGCAGTTCGGTTGCTACCTGGATTGATTTCTCTGACCAAAACCGCACAAGTCAGATTATTTCATGTGTACGATGCTTCTGAGGAGCGCCAAGCCAATCGTGTTGACTTTGAACCAACCGAAGAAATCTTGAAAGCTGCCGCTGAGTTTCTCAAGCCCCAAGTGAATGCCTCTATCTTAACGACTTCTGTATGTGCTGATTCTGTGTCGGCTGCAGTATTGAGTTATGCCAAGCAGGATGGGAGCGATGTGATTATTTTGGGTGCGAGTCGAGAGGGATTGTTGCAACAGATGAAACAGGGAAATATTCCAGCCCTGATTTCTCGTCAAAGCAACTGCAATGTAATTTTGGTGAGAGCGTCTTGAAGCAGAAAAATGAATCACAAGAGATATAGTTTCCGGTCGATTAGCCACAGTAAATAAGGTTCGTGCGGACGACTGTCCGTTCTTATTACGGACGGTCGTCCGCACTGCGAAACGTTTTTGTTATAGTAATCTAGCGAACAGAATAGAAATCGTAGAGCGATCGCTAATCCGGTGATTTGTTTTGATCTTGAAAAATTTTTAATAGAAACGATCGCATTTTTTGAGAGAGCATCTGAGTTTTGTTTTTGTAGCGCTGTCGCGCGATCGCCTAGTAAAGGATCGCATTCCCACAAAAAAATATTTTTACAAAGCCGCAGATGCTCCCCGGTTAATCTGTCGTTTCCGGGAGAATGTCCACGACATACTCCGGTACATACTCGGGAATATCTTGGGGCAAATTCTGGGGCAAATTCTGGGGCAAATTCTCCCGTGGCTGTTCGAGGCGGACGCGCCGGATCGGGAGATTTGCAATCAATGCTGTCGCCCGCTGATCGCTAGCAAGCGCAAACTCCGACTCAGTAGTATCGATTTCCACATAGCGAGACACCACCTCTAGAATTTCTCGGCGCATCGATTCAACCATTTCGGGGCTGAGCTCTGAGCGATCGTGGGCTAAAACCAGTTTCAGGCGACGTTTTACATCGTCGCGGCTGTTGTCAGGG
Source organism: Tychonema sp. LEGE 06208 (assembly GCF_015207505.1). Lineage (GTDB taxonomy): Bacteria > Cyanobacteriota > Cyanobacteriia > Cyanobacteriales > Microcoleaceae > Microcoleus. The sequence goes on along the minus strand of NZ_JADEWT010000012.1, from coordinate 61,108 downwards.
GTGCGCGGGAAAAGTCGTTCGAGAAGTGTGTATAGCATGGGTATAGCGGATTTGTCAAGGGTTGGGCATAGAACAAGTCAGTCGATTTTAGATTTTAGATACTTCGGCTTCGCTCAATACAAGTTTGAGATTTTAAGATTGGGGAATGACTTATTCCCGTCTGGGTTGGAGTAGGGGGCAGCAGTTTGATGCTTTTGGGGAACCGGTATCACTTGGGAAAACTTTCAAGTAATTTTTGTGGTGCGGTGGTTGCTGTTTGAGGTCGATCGCCAATATTGCAGCACATCACATAATTTTAGTATTGAAGAACTTGCGGAGGCGAGTAAAAAAGTTTTCGGGACGGGAATTGAGATCGAGAAAGTCAACTTTTTCGCCTTCTAAGCGGCGGGCAATATTGTCGAAGGCCGTTCCAGCTAAAGAGGCCGTTTCCGACAATACTAATGGTTCGCCTCGGTTCGTAGAAACAATGACGCGCTCGTCGTCGGGAACAACGCCTAACAGCGGAATGGCGAGGATTTCCCGCACGTCTTGCACCGACATCATATCATTTGCCAGCACCATTGCAGGCCTGATCCGGTTGACGATCAGCCTAATTTTTTTGACATTGTTGGCTTCTAGCAGCCCGATGACTCGATCGGCATCCCGGACAGCAGCGATTTCTGGAGTGGTGACAATGATGCCTTCTTGCGCCGGGGCGATCGCATTTTGAAAACCCTGTTCAATTCCAGCCGGAGAGTCAATCAAAATATAGTCGTATTTTGCTCCCAACATCCCCACAAGCTGCTTCATTTGCTCAGCGCTGATGGCATCCTTCATCCGAGTTTGGGCAGCCGGCAACAGCACCAAACGCGGCTGCCGCTTATCTTTCACCAAAGCTTGCTCTAACCGGCACTCTCCGGCGAGAACTTCTAAGGCCGTGTAAACAATGCGGTTTTCTAAGCCCAGCAGCAAGTCTAAATTTCTGAGACCGAAATCGGCATCAATGACGGCAACATTGCGCCCCCGCTTAGCTAAAGCCATGCCGAGATTGGCTGTGGATGTGGTTTTTCCCACTCCGCCTTTCCCTGATGTAACAACAATAATGCGAGCCATAAGCGATTTTAGATTTATTAGTCAGTTGTCAGTTGTCAGTTGTTAGTTGTTAGTTGTCAGTTGTCAGTTGTTAGTTGTCAGTTGTCAGTTGTCAGTTGTTAGTTGTCAGTTGTCAGTTGTCAGTTGTCAGTTGTCAGTTGTCAGTTGTCAGTTGTCAGTTGTCAGTTGTCAGTTGTCAGTTGTCAGTTGTCAGTTGTCAGTTGTTATTGGAAATTAAGAATTGGAAATTGGGAATTCGTAGCGAGGAACCAATAACCAATAACCAATAACCAATAACCAATAACCAATAACTAATAACCAATAACCAATAACCAATAACCAATAACCAATAACTAATAACTAATAACCAATAACCAATAACCAATGACTAATGACCAATAACCAATGACCAATAACCAATAACCAATAACCAATAACTAATCACCCCCAATTAACTGCGATTTGTCAAAATCCGAGGCTCTACCGATCCGAATCCCTTGAGGTGTCACATAGGCGACTTCCGGGAAAAACTGAGCGGGTGAGGTTTCAGGGCCTCTGGCCACATACTTAGCAATCCTAATCACCATCGGTTCCATCTGCAAGGTCATAATCACGCTTTTGGTATTGCCACCGGCACCGGCGTGCACTACGCCCCGCAAACGCCCCCAAACTAGGATATCTCCTCCGGCGATGACTGAGCCACCGGGATTTACATCTCCCAAAAGTACGATCGTCCCTGGATGGCGAATTTCTACGCCCGATCGCACTGTCATCTGCAAATATAAAGGTTCCGCCAGCGATTGCGGTTTTTCGGCCACCGTTTGACTCAGAGAAGAAACCGGAGGCTGCTGTTCTACACAATAGCCTGCAGTAGCTGCAGCAACGGCGGTTTGACGGCGGCTGGTGTAGACTCGTTTGAGTTGCAGTTCCACTTCCGATAGGGCATCGGCGATTTCTTGCAGTTGGCGGATATCTAAAAGTCGATCGCTCCCCATCAATTTTACTTCTGCATTTGGCTGCCAAAAGCGTTCTCCTGCATTCAGCCTAACTTTTAGCTGCTGGCAAAGTTCAGTCCAAGTCGAAGCCGCACCAGTTGCGGCCTCGGTGTTGGTTTCTGGAGGAAGCAGCAACAATAGCTGTCCGTCTTCAGTCTTGAGTCGGACTTGCAAATCTAAGCTGATTTCGGGTGTTGATTCAGGGGCCGGTTCCGCAGCGGCTCCGGGGAAAACATCGGGTGTCATGGACAGGTCTGAGTTCGGGTATGGACAGGTTAAGATCAATATTAGCTCGATCGGTGATATTTACCATTTAGTGTAATATTTAAAGATATTTGGGGACAGGGAAATGACTACTGACACAATTCGCCAAGAAATTCAACAAGTCAAGCAACACCGCTTCACTGCATTAGATTTGATGAGTAATTCATTAACCGAAATTCCGACCGAGGTGTTTGAGTTGGAATGGTTGGAAACGTTGAATTTAAGTGGCAACCAACTGACGAGCGTACCAGAATCTATCACCCGTCTCACCAAGTTATCCACACTTGATTTATGTTTCAACCAACTGACGAGCGTACCAGAATCTATCACCCGTCTCACCAAGTTATCCACACTTGATTTATATAACAACGAACTGACAAGCGTACCAGAAGCTATCTCCCGTCTCACCAATTTATCCAAACTTAATTTAAGTGACAACCAACTGACGAGCGTACCAGAATCTATCTCCCATCTCACCAATTTATCCATACTTGATTTAAGTAACAACCAACTGACGAGCGTACCAGAATCTATCTCCCATCTCACCAATTTATCCAAACTTGATTTAAGTAACAACAAACTGACGAGCGTACCAGAATCTATCTCCCATCTCACCAATTTATCCAAACTTGATTTAAGTTACAACGGACTGACGATCGTACCAGAATCTATCACCCGTCTCACCAATTTATCCGAACTTAATTTAAGTAGCAACCAACTGACGAGCGTACCAGAATCTATCTCCCATCTCACCAATTTATCCGATCTTTATTTAGGTAGTAACCAACTGACAAGCGTACCAGAAAATATCACCCTTCTCACCAATTTATCCACACTTGATTTAAGTGAAAACCAACTGACAAGCGTACCAGAATCTATCACCCATCTCACCAATTTATCCACACTTTTTTTAGGTAGTAACCAACTGACGAGCGTACCAGAATCTATCACCCGTCTCACCAATTTATCCGAACTTTATTTAAATAACAACCAACTGGCAAGCGTACCAGAATCTATCACCCGTCTCTCCAATTTATCCACACTTAATTTAAGTAACAACCAACTGGCAAGCGTACCAGAATCTATCACCCGTCTCTCCAATTTATCCACACTTAATTTAAGTGGCAACCAACTGACGAGCGTACCAGAATCTATCACCCGTCTCACCAATTTATCCAAACTTTTTTTAAGTAGCAACCAACTGACGAGCGTACCAGAATTTATCACCCGTCTCACCAATTTATCCGAACTTGATTTAGGTAGCAACCCCCTCGAAGATCCCCCAATTGAAATTGCAAAACAAGGTATTAAGGCGATTCGTAAATATTTCCGATTAATTCAAGGAGTCAAGGAACAACGCCTCACTGAATTGGATTTGAGCGGTAATTCATTAACCGAAATTCCGACCGAGGTGTTTGAGTTGGAATGGTTGGAAAAGTTGAATTTAAGTAACAACCAACTGACGAGCGTACCAGAATCTATCACCCGTCTCACCAATTTATCTGAACTTTATTTAGTTGAAAACCAACTGACGAGCGTACCAGAATCTATCACCCGTCTCACCAATTTATCCGCACTTGATTTAACGAACAACCAACTGACGAGCGTACCAGAATCTATCTCCCGTCTCACCAATTTATCCACACTTTATTTAAGTAACAACCAACTGACGAGCGTACCAGAATCTATCTCCAGTCTCACCAATTTATCCATACTTTTTTTAAGTGGCAACCAACTGACGAGCGTACCAGAATCTATCTCCCGTCTCTCCAATTTATCCATACTTTTTTTACGTGGCAGCCAACTGGCAAGCGTACCAGAATCTATCTCCAATCTCACCAATTTATCCAAACTTGATTTAAGTAACAACCAACTGACGAGCGTACCAGAATCTATCTCCAATCTCACCAATTTATCCGAACTTTATTTAAGTAACAACCAACTGACGAGCGTACCAGAATCTATCTCCAGTCTCACCAATTTATCCACACTTTATTTAACTAACAACCAACTGACGAGCGTACCAGAATCTATCTCCAATCTCACCAATTTATCCACACTTGATTTAACGAACAACAAACTGGCAAGCGTACCAGAATCTATCTCCAATCTCACCAATTTATCCACACTTTATTTATATGACAACCAACTGACGAGCGTACCAGAATCTATCACCCATCTCACCAATTTATCCACACTTGATTTAAGTAAGAACCAACTGACGAGCGTACCAGAATCTATCTCCCATCTCACCAATTTATCCGAACTTTATTTAGGTAGTAACCAACTGACAAGCGTACCAGAATCTATCACCCGTCTCACCAATTTATCCAAACTTGATTTAAGTAACAACCAACTGACGAGCGTACCAAAATCTATCACCTGTCTGACCAATTTATCCACACTTGATTTAGGTAGCAACCCCCTCGAATATCCCCCAATTGAAATTGCAAAACAAGGTATTAACGCGATTCGTAAATATTTCCGATTAATTCAAGGAGTCAAGGAACAACGCCTCACTGAATTAGATTTGAGCAGTAATTCATTAACCGAAATTCCGACCGAGGTGTTTGAGTTGGAATGGTTGGAAAAGTTGAATTTAAGTTGCAACAAACTGACAAGCGTACCAGAATCTATCTCCCGTCTCTCCAATTTATCCAGACTTGATTTAACGAACAACAAACTGACGAGCGTACCAGAATCTATCGCCCGTCTCACCAATTTATCCTATCTTAATTTATATGGCAACAAACTGACGAGCGTACCCGAATCTATCTCCCGTCTCACCAATTTATCCACACTTGATTTAAGTTGGAACCAACTGACGAGCGTACCAGAATCTATCTCCCATCTCACCAATTTATCCGCACTTTCTTTATATGGCAACAAACTGACGAGCGTACCAGAATCTATCACCCGTCTCACCAATTTATCCAAACTTAATTTAAGTAGAAACCAACTGACAAGCGTACCAGAATCTATCACCCGTCTTACCAATTTATCCTATCTTAATTTAGGTGCGAACAAACTGACGAGCGTACCAGAATCTATCACCCGTCTCACCAATTTATCCTATCTTAATTTAGGTGAAAACGGACTGACAAGCGTACCAGAATCTATCTCCCATCTCACCAATTTATCCACACTTGATTTAAGTTACAACCAACTGACGAGCGTACCAGAATCTATCACCCGTCTCTCCAATTTATCCTATCTTAATCTAGGTGGAAACGGACTGACAAGCGTACCAGAATCTATCACCCGTCTCACCAATTTATCCACACTTGATTTAAGTGACAACGAACTGACAAGCGTACCAGAATCTATCACCCGTCTCACCAATTTATCCACACTTGCTTTATGGAACAACGGACTGACAAGCGTACCAGAAACTATTTCCCGTCTCACCAATTTATCCCAACTTGATTTAAGTCACAACGGACTGACAAGCGTACCAGAATCTATCACCCGTCTCACCAATTTATCCAGACTTGATTTAAGAGAAAACCCCCTCGAAGATCCCCCAATTGAAATTGCAGAAAAAGGTATTAACGCCATCCGCGAATATTTCCGTCACAAGCAAGCAGGAGAAGACAAACCGATTTAAACTCAAAAGTGTTTGGCTTAATGGCTGATTAGGAAACTTTCTGAGAATTAATGAAAATGGCGATCGCAATTAGTCGATCGCACTTTAATTGCAGCTTTTGGCGATCGGCTTTTGACTTAATCGCGATCGATCTGAATGTTTACCACAGTTTTCCACTGCATGACAACAGAGTAATCGGTCATCGGTAATTGTCAACCGCTAAAGTGCGACTAATGACTCCTGACTCATAACTGCAAAACTTTTTGACTTTTGCAGCAAGTTGTGTTTAGCAGATTTGCTCCGCATATCTCTAAAAAAAAAGATTTATTTACAAATCTTAATTTTTGATTAAATTTAGTATTATAATCTGGGTAACTTCTAACTAAGTATTTATTCTCACCATGATAGCGGATCAATTTCCTTGGCTAACCGCAATTGTCCTGTTACCCCTCGTTGCTTCCGTCGCCATCCCTTTTTTGCCCGATACAAACGGCAAAACAATCCGGTGGTACGCCCTGGGTGTAGGCATTGCAGATTTTGTATTAATGTGCTGGGTGTTTTGGACACATTACGATCCGAGCATCTCTACTTTCCAAATCGCAGAGAGTACAGGCATAGATAGGACTTACGCACCAGTGGTGAGAAACCGGGTTTTTTTGCAAAAATACTGCATCTAGACCTTTAATACCAATTCCGGTTGCACTCCTCATGATTTTAACTGTTAACAGTCAACAGTCAACAGTGAATTTACTATTCCGATGAAAAGAGGATTTGATATAATTTAGATAAAAACCCGGTTAGGATTGTGTACTTCATAAACCTAGAATAGGTTGTAATATTACTTTTGCTCTCGCAACACGTAGCCAACTCCCCGAACAGTATGCAGCAAGCGTTTTGAGTTACTTGCTTCTAACTTAATCCGTAACGCCCGAATATACACTTCAATAATATTTGATTCGCCCATAAAATCGTAACCCCAGACTTTTTCTAAAATCCGATCGCGCGTAATGACTTGACGGGAATGGCGCTCCTGGCGAGTTGTTGTCTCTTTTGCTACTATTGGGGATTTGGTTGAAGCTTCGCGTGTTGTTCGATCGCGCGATCGATTGCGTGAAGGTATCAAAAGTTTAGTTAAACTGAGATATTGCAACACGAGCGTCCTGTAGGGGCTCGCTTCGCCAACAGTCACAGAAAGTTACAGAGAGGTTGAATAAACCTGCTCTTACCAAAGAAAAAGCCTGATTTGAGATGGGCGCAAGATGTGAGGTTCAATCGAATTGAAAAACGAAAGGGTATTGTATGGAACTTAAAGATTTTCTGGCTTTGCTGCATCCGATTTTAGCTGTAGCGATCGTTTTTCCGATGCTTGGTGTGGTGCTGAATATGGCTTGGCAAACGATGCAGCGCCGCAAGCAAGTTGCATCCGGGGAAAAGAGCAAAATTCCCCCAGTAGTCGGTTCAGAACACCTGAAAGCAGGTCGAATTCTGTCTGGTTCGGTGGTAGGAGTGACGTTGTTGGGTTTAGGCTACGCGATTTTTGAGCATATTTTGACCGAACAAATTTGGAGCAAAAACTCGTTTCAAGTCGTTTTCATTGTGCTGATGTTTGTGGCGACTATTGCTTCTTTGGTGATGCTCTATCGAGCTACGCCTGCTTTGTGGCGCGGCATATTTGCGACTTTGACTGGTGCTGGTTTGGTGATTCTTGGCACTCAAGATGGCGTTTATCGGCGGACTAATGAATGGTATTGGTCTCACTACTACATTGGCATCACCGCTGCGCTGCTGATGGTGTTTTCGCTGGCGATTGTTGAAGATATTTACAAAGATCGATCGAATCGGTGGCGCACTGTCCATGTCATCTTGAATTCGATCGCTGTGCTGCTGTTTCTGGGACAGGGAATGACGGGAACCAGGGATTTGTTAGAAATTCCTCTGAGCTGGCAAAAACCGTATATTTATAGCTGTGATTTCACCAATAAGACTTGCCCGAAACCGTAAGCAGGAGTATCTGTGTTTTGTAAAAAGGATTTTTTGGGCTGGGCGATGCTAGAAATACACAACACAGATGCTGGCCGTCGCATTACTGTCATTTTTGGGTTTCCGACTTCACAAGCCTTGTCCAGAGAGGTTTAGAGCCACTTTAGCTGCTAGAAAATGTTTGAGTCCGGTTAAAAACTGCTGAATAAAATAACTGCAACAAACTCTTGACATTTGCCGCAATCTATGCTTTTGCTAGCCGCTGCGGTATTTATCAAAAAAAATATTTACAAATGTTAAGTTTTACTTAAATTTAGTATTATAATTGTCGTAAATTCCAACTAAGTATTTATTCTCACTATCATGATAGCGGATCAATTTCCTTGGCTGACCGCAATTGTCATCCTACCCCTCATAGCTGCCGTCGCCATCCCTTTTTTACCGGATACAGACGGCAAAACAGTCCGCTGGTATGCTCTGAGCGTTGGTATTGCAGACTTTGTATTGATGTGCTGGGTGTTTTGGACTCACTACGATCCGAGCATCTCTACTTTCCAAATCGTCGAGAAATATTCCTGGATTCCTTCTTTAGGGCTCAACTGGTCTGTTTCGGTTGACGGGCTGTCGGTTCCGCTGGTGTTGTTGGCGGGATTGGTGACGACGCTATCTATTTTTGCTGCATGGGAGGTCGATCGCAAGCCGCGATTGTTCTACTTCCTAATGTTGGTGATGTACTCGGCACAAATCGGAGTATTCGTCGCCCAAGACATCATGCTGCTGTTCATTGTCTGGGAACTAGAACTAATTCCGGTGTACCTGCTAATCTCGATTTGGGGCGGACAAAACCGTCGCTACGCAGCTACCAAATTCTTGATTTACACCGCCGGCGCTTCCATTTTTATTCTGATAGCTGCCTTAGCAATGGGATTTTACGGCGGAGGAAACGTTACCTTCGACATGGTAGAACTCGGCTTGAAGGACTACCCGCTGGGTTTAGAAATCCTGCTTTATGGCGGATTGTTCATTGCCTTCGGCGTAAAACTGGCGATTTTCCCCTTTCACACATGGCTGCCTGATGCCCACGGCGAAGCATCTTCTCCCGTGTCGATGATTCTGGCCGGCGTGTTGCTGAAAATGGGCGGCTACGGACTGATCCGCCTGAATTTGGAACTTCTTCCGAAAGCACACATTTACTTTGCACCGATTATGGCGGTGCTGGGTGTTGTTAACATTATCTACGGCGCGCTGAATTCCTTCGGCCAAACGAACATGAAGCGCCGCCTTGCGAATTCGTCGATTTCTCACATGGGATTCGTGTTGTTGGGTATTGCTTCCTTCACGGATTTGGGAATCAACGGGGCGCTGCTGCAAATGATTTCCCACGGTTTGATCGCCTCAGTATTGTTTTTCCTGGCTGGCGTTACCTACGATCGCACCCATACAATGGTGATGGACGAGATGGGCGAGATTGGGAAAGTGATGCCGAAAGTTTTTGCCTTGTTTACCGCAGGCGCAATGGCTTCTTTGGCACTCCCCGGTATGAGCGGTTTTGCTAGCGAATTGTCAGTTTTTGTAGGCGTTGCAACGAGCGATGTTTACGGCACTTCTTTCCGCGCGGCGATCGTGTTTTTGGCGGCGGTGGGAGTGATTTTGACACCGATTTATTTGCTCTCGATGCTGCGACAGTTATTTTACAACTGTGGAACATTGGCGGCTTGTGACCTTGAGGATCTAGATTTGCGGAATCAGCGAGAGAATCTGGATGAAGCGGTTTGTTTCGGTAATAGTTGTATTTTGCCTGGTGATGCACAGTTTATTGATGCTAAACCTCGGGAAGTGGCGATCGCATTTTGCTTTTTGATACCGATTGTGGGAATTGGTTTTTATCCCAACATGGCGATGCAAGTTTACGATGCGACGACTGTGGCGGTAAACGCTGAAGTCCGCCAATCTTACACCCTAATCGTTCAAGAAAATCCTCAGATTTATGCGAAGGGATTTTTGACACCCAAAATTGTACAGACTCCAACAGCGCCTGCTTTGGGCCAAATTACTGGATCTGAATCTGCATCGGCTTTCGGTATTGTCAAATAATTTTATCGAATTCTGTTTTTGCTGAAAATTGGGCGATCGCTTTTTTTGAAAGGGCGATCGTTTTTTTTTGTTAAAGTTGTTAGTTATTGGTTATTGGTTATTGGTTATTGGTTATTGGTTATTGGTTATTGGTTATTTTAGCCTGAGCGAAGTCGAAGGCTAGTCATTAGTTATTAGTGCTGTCCCCCCCCGAGCTTTCCGTCCAACGTTATCAGGAAGAAGGCTATAACGGCTTCGCTCAGGGTGAAAAGAAGAAAGAAGGAAGCCTAGGGTGCGTCGTGCTCGAAAATTTATAACAAAAAATCGACAATTTCATAGATCCGCTACGTCAGATTGTCGATGGAATGCACGGAATTTTTGATGTATCCGCACCCCACAAATACTCGATTAAACGCACAGTTCGGATCGCGCGTGCGGACACTTACTGACGCACGCGCGAACCATTTTTGTGATTAATCTACGGAACATGATACGATCGCTTGGAAAATTGCAGATTGACGGCGCTCAACGCAGATTAATTTCAAGTCTTGAGATGGCCTGGGTGCAATTCAAGTCTACTGAAATTCCCAAATAATCTGCGCTAGATTCTCCTTCGCATATCCCACCTCAAGCGTCGATTTATCCTCCAAACCCGAGACAACTTTCGTCAGGATATTTAGCGGTTCTTCAAAGCCTGTAGTTTTGAGAAACAACACTTGCAGCCGATTTTTAACTAATGCTAAAATTGAGCGACTGCGAGATTCTTCACCGGCTTTTTCTTGAGCAATACTCTGGCTAAAATTGTGAGTTTTCAACAGCCGCATTCTTTCTGTTCCTTGCGTTTTAACTGTTTCCAAAACCTCCACCCGAATCTGCTCAACCAATCTTTCGCTGACGTATTTCACAATTAAAGGCTGAAGCCTAAAAACAGTTTCTCCGCCCTCACTGATTTTTTCAATCAGCAAGCGACGGCTGAGAGAATCGAGATTTTTTAGCAAATCGGAAAGCGAGGAATTGACTAACATTTTTTCTCGCAAAGTCGTCAGGGAAATCGGACTTTGTGCAATAGCCAGCCAGCAGACAATCTCTTGTTCTGAATTCGACATTCGATCGAATTGCTGCGCGAGTAAATTGCTGATGTGTTCTTCAATAAATAACGCCGTCGCTTCTAAAAATTTGACAACATTACCATCAAAAAAATCGTTAATTGTGGTTGCCACAATTTTTAATGCTAACAAATTTCCTCCGTAGCGAGCTAACAAAATTTCCCACTCTCGATCGCGAGCTGACAAGCCTTTTTCTTGGAAAATCTCTCTGGCTATTTCTTCAGAAATAGCGGGTTTGAAAGACCGCACTTTTTCTCCCGCCAGCAAAGCTAGTTCTGTAGGTTCTTCGGCACTAACTAGCACTAAACAGCTATGGTGATTGACTTGACCGAGGCGCACAATTAAATCTCGATAGCCTTCGCAGCCTTCGCGGTAGTGTCCCGCTAGTTCTTCGGGTCGGAGGACTGCTTCAAAATCGTCTACAATTAGCAGACAGCGCTGTTTTCGCAAATGCTCGATTAAGCACGAAATTTTGTCGTTGAGATCGATCTTTTTCGATGGAGCGGCTAACGGCACATCGGGCTTTTTTGGGTTATAAAAAAGTTGAATTAAGCTGTCTAGAAATTCGGATGGTGTTGGTGTCGATCGCAGCGATCGCCAAATCACAAAATCAAACTCATGCTGTATCTGTTTCGCCAACTGTACCGACAGAGTTGTTTTCCCGCTACCGGCCAAACCCAGCAGCGCTACCAAGCGACAATTATCCGATACGATCGACTGTTTTAGCGCAGTTAATTCTTCACTGCGTCCGTAAAAAACCGCAACATCCGGTGCTTGGCCCCAATCTTCTTGTCTGCGCCCGTTAGCGTTAGCGAAGCGATCCGAAGGAAAGCCCGCCCCAACAGAGGCTACGCCAACGGAGAGGAGCGGCATTTTGAAAAAAGATCCTTTACCTCCGGGACTAAAATCGCTTGCTCCCTGCTCTGCGTGGTATGAAAACAGTAACTGATGTCTCAATTCTGACAATTTTCCTGGGCCGTTCCCCCCAATCTGAAACTTTTTGTAAACTTCGCCTAGTCTTTTGCGAACGGCGATGTCGCTAATGCCGAGCTTTTTGGCGATAGTAGCGGTAGATTGACCGTCAAGAGCCATAAACACGGTTTTTAACTCGGCATCTGTCACACCGAGCTGTTTGGCGATATTTTGCACAAAGTTTTGAGGAATCGGAGTAGTCAAGGTAGGAATCTCGCCTCTACTAAAAATCTATCTTCTATTATATTCTGTGACTTCTCGCGGGCGAACAATTGCATCGGTTAAAGTTCAGTTTGCTTGTCTTTTGTTGGGAAAATTTGAGATATTTTTCCCCAAATTCTAGGTTTTGGTACCAGTTTAAAAAACAATGCAACTGCGGAAAACCTCCCAACCCTGATGCAATCAGTAATATTATGTCCTAGGGAAGAACAGCTATCAAACAGGTTGGTAGTGAGGAATTCAGCTTTTAAATTGGATGGGAACTTCAGTCCTCACTACAAACCAGACCGTTATTTTTTTACCGGACATAATATCATCTTTAGCAGCCCTCTATCAATCAAACACGCTCGCACTATCGCGGTATTCCTCAGCAGAAACCAGGCGCCAACTTCCATCGCCCAAAAGTTCTAAAACCTCCTGGTGATATTTCAACAAACTCAAGCGGTGGCCGACACTCACAAAGGTAGTTTTAGTTGCTTGCAACTGCTCGTATAAATGTTGCTCGTTCTTCAAATCCAAAGCACTTGTCGCCTCATCCAAAATAGCGTAGCGCGGTTCTGTCAGCAACAATCGGGCAAAAGCTAAACGCTGCTGTTCTCCCAGCGACAAAATCTCCGTCCAATCTAAATCCGCCTCAAAACCGCCCAATCTGTCGGGTAAATCTGCTAAGTTTACTGATGCCAAAACGCGGCGAAATTTTTCCTCATCAACCTCGCTGCTGGTGTTGGGATACAGAAGTTGCGATCGCAAACTGCCCAAAATCATATAAGGACGCTGCGGCAAAAACAACATTTCCCCAAGTTCCGGCCGCACCAAACGGCCCGTGCCCGAGTCCCACAAACCCGCAATAGCCCGCACCAAAGAACTCTTTCCTGCGCCGCTTTGACCGACAATTAACAGTCCTTCTCCCGGCGACACCGCTACCGACAAATCCCTAATCAAAGTCTTTTGATGCTTGGGAGTATCTAAAGTAACGTGTTCCAGCGTCAACTGAGAATCAACTACTAAATCTATAGTTGTTTCTCCGGCACGAGATACCGCTTTTTCTGCTTCCAAAGTATCTGTAAATACAGTCAAACGATTGATACTAGCTGCAAAAGAACTCAGCGGTTCAATCTGAGTTACAATCACCGAAAAAGCCGCTAAAACCTGACTGAAAGCAAAACCTGCTTGCGTGATATCTCCAAACTGGATTGTATCGGTTTTGTCGGCAAAGTAAGCAGGAGCTAGAAACAAAGCCGGAATAATCACAACAGCATATCCGTATCCCGTTGTGAAATAATCCAGATTTCGCTGCCAGCCAATTAGTAAATTAAAATTGCGGAATACTTCCACGAACCGCTGCTTTATTTGTGTCGATTCCTGTTCTTCTCCCCGGTAAAAAGCAATAGATTCAGCATTGTCGCGAATGTGAACCAGTCCGTAGCGGAAGTTAGCTTCTTTTTTAAGTTGGTTAAAATTAAGAGGTACTAATCTTTGCCCAAAAAACAGAGTGGCGACCGTCCCCAAGATAGCATAAACTATCAGGAATATCGAAAGTTGTTTGGAGATAGACCACAGGATACCTGTGAAAGATATAATGTCAACTATTGAACCCAAGATTATCAGCAAGAATGACAAACTTGTCCGGGTAAATGATTTGATATCTTCGGAAATTCGCTGGTCTGGATTGTCGATTTCTTTGTGAGAATTGATTTCATAATAAGCCCGATTCTGAAAATATTTATCGAGGAACTTATTTGTCATCCACTCTCGCCAGTAGAGACTTAATTTATCTTGGATGTAGCGGTAAATTACGACAATAGGAGTGCCGAGTGCAAAAACGCCTGCATAGACAAACAGATACTTCCAGTAATTGAGCTCGTCTTTTTTAGCTAGTGCTGTGTTAAAAAAGTTACCGACATAACTAATAATTACATTCAGCCCGCTAACTGACAGGGACAAAAATAGCAGCAAAGTCAATAAAGCCCAGGGCTGCCAGTGCGCTGTCAATCTGTTTTTGAAGCAGATAAAAGCAATGAAAGGAATAATTAGCATGAAAGCTACGATCGCAATTGCGGGCGAATTAATAATTCCTTTCAACAAAGTAACTAAGCCGGCCGCAATACTATTGACAAAATCTGGAAAAAGAGCAGCACCTCCGAGACATAAAGCGCTCACAGCCACAAACATCGCAGCAAAGAGAAATATCAACAGCAGTGCGACTAATCCTAAAAATCTTTTGCCGCCCCCAGGCTCTAAAGGATAAAAGTAAGGCTGAGCGATCGCCATAAACCGCTCCCACAACTGACGGTCAAATCGATTCATCTGTGCTTTTTACAAAACTACTTCGGCTGTTATAACATATCAAGTTTTATTACCGATGGCTGCAGTAATTTATTTGGGAGCCGATCGCAGAAATTCATCTTACCTACAGACGGATACTTGCTTGCGGGCTTAAATACTCGATCTCAAAAAATTGGATTTCATAGCATTTTCATTTTTTATTTGGCGTTTTTCGATTGAGAATAACTTATACAATAGCGGTTTAGCAGCTATCCTAGAGTTGCATTAGTTTTTTGAACTGCTATTAGTTCAAGCTGGCAGATTCACGGAGCTACAAGTCAATTCTCAATAGGCATCTCTAGAATCTCAAATCGATGGAATCAGAAGAAGTCGCGGTTTGGTCGATCGACTCCGACTCGGATTGAGTGCTGTAAAATCGCTGGCTAATCCCCAAAATCACTTGCTTCATCACCCAATACAAAACAGCAATTACTACAAAAGTTGCAGCCATTACTACAAACGGACGCTTACCAATCAAATCATTCATGACGGTGTTAACCAGCGCATCCGGGTTAGTCAGGATGTCCCAACTGTTGAAGCGGATAAATCGCCCTAAATAAATGCCGATCGCCGAAAGTGCGTGAATAATCATCTCGGTGGCGAGAATAAATCTACCCCAACCCTGTTGCTTGAGATAGTAACCCAAATTCATCACCGACAGCACGTAAGCTCCAAAGCCGGCCAGCATAAACGCCAGATACTGCGGAATTAAAGCCAGAGTCACAGTCCACACCGAGTGCTCCTGTTTAATCTGCTCGATCAGGTGAATGATATCAGTTAAAACGTAGGGTGCGTTGGGCAAAAATGCGATAAACCAGAAAAAACCGCCCCACCAGCGGAGAGAGCGAACTCCGCGCTGTCGCAGTACCCAGATGTCTAAAGCCATCAGCACGATCGTAATGGCGATCGCCCCCAAAACGTAAGTTTTGCCCACATCTTGCACAATGTGCCTCAGATAGGCTAAAACATGGCGCGTGCTCGGCACAAATGTAGCGCCCAGGAGAACCCACGTACCCCAAAGCAGCCAGCGCGATCGGGGTTTGCGGAACAGCCAAAAACTCAGCGCCAGCGGTAGTAAACCTAAAAACAAATTCCAAGACATCCAGCGGACATTGTGTCCCATTGCTTCGAGCGCTTCCAGGATTAATCCCATCATGTCAGTTTTTATCCATTTAAAGGTTGATGCAGCACCGCTTTTCTAGCAGCTTGGATCTATCTTAGGTTAACTTGTAGGGTACGTCAGCTCGCGGCTCATCGCTCACAGCCTGAAAATTCAGCTATGAGCTGACGCACCCTACCAATCTAAAATCTCAAATCTAAAATCTAAAATCGACTAGGTTTTGGCGATCGGAATTTGTATCTTAAAAGTCGTTCCCCGTCCCATTTGGGAAATACATTCAATCTTCCCCTTGTGCTTTTCTACCACAATCGAATGGGCGATCGACATTCCCAGCCCCGTACCTTTCCCCACAGCTTTTGTCGTAAAAAACGGGTTACAAATGCGATCGACTATCTCCTCGGGAATGCCCGTACCGTTATCCGAAATTTCCACAATCACAGTGTTTTGAGGCGTTACACCAGTCCAAATAGCAATCCGGCCGGGATTTTTCTCTGCTTCAGAAACCGACAACTTGTGACAGCGTTCCTCAATCGCATCAATGCCATTAACAATAATATTCATAAACACCTGATTCAGTTGGCTAGCATAGCACTCCACCAGTGGCAGTTTGTCGAACTCCTTAATTACTTCAATGGCCGGACGGCTATCGTGACTTTTCAAGCGGTGCTGCAAAATCAACAAAGTGCTATCAATTCCTGCATGAATATCCACAGGCTTCATTGCCGATTCGTCCAGCCGCGAGAAATTCCTGAGCGACAAAACAATTTGCCGGATGCGCTCGGTTCCTACCTGCATCGAACCCACAAGTTTTCTTAAATCCTCGGCCATGAAGTCCAAGTCAATCTCTTGAATGCGATCGACAATTTTTGCCTTAGGTTCCGGATACTCCTGTTCGTAAAGATTCACCAGACCGAGCAACTGTTGCGTATACTGGTTGAGATAATCAATGTTAGCGTGAATGAAATTCACCGGATTATTAATTTCGTGAGCGATGCCGGCAACTAACTGCCCCAAAGAAGACATTTTTTCAGTTTGAATAAGCTGAGATTGAGTAGAGCGCAATGACTGCAGCGCTGACTCCAACTCTCCGGCTCTTTCTCTTTCTCGCGCCTCGCTTTGTCGCAGTGCTTCCTCTGCTTGTTTGCGAGTCGTAATATCCAGGCAAAATCCAATTATTACCTTACCCTGACCATCAGCATTCCTGCTAAAAATAGTATCCCGACTGTGCAGCCACAAAAATTGACCGTCTGTTGCCCGCATCCGGTACTCAATTTCCCTAATTTCGCCATCTTCAACTTCTACAAGGCTCGCGTGATGTTTCACGATTAGCAACAAATCTTCGGGGTGTATTAACTGAGGCATCATTGACGACTCCATCGCTATAATGTCGTCAGAGGTATAGCCCAAAAGCGTGAATAGTGAATTATTAGTGTAGATATTTCGCTGTTCTTCCAAGTCGTATAGATACAAAATACCGGGAGTAGCATCGGCTACTTTTTGAATGAACTGCTGGCTCTCTTGCAAAGCTAACTCAGCTTGTTTGCGATCCGTCACATCAATGCCAATGCCGTCCCAAAGAAGATCGCCATTTTCTTTAGCTTCAGGACGCGCAATTACCTGAAACCAGCGAATTTTCCCAGAAGGCAACACCAGCCGTCCTACCCACTGCCAAGGTTGCAAAGTTTGCGCTGAAGTAGTAATGGATTCCTCATAACTTTGGCAGTCGTCTGGATGAATCAAATCTATTAGTAAATCCGCATTTTTCAAAATAGCTTCTGGTTCTAACTCAAACATTTCTCGGCAAGCAGGACTGATGTAAGGAAAACTGACATATCCATCTGCACGCACCAAACATTGATAAATAGTTCCCGGCAAATTAGCCGACAGCTTTTGAAATTTTGCCTCGCTTTCCCGCAGTGCTTCCTCTGCTTGTTTGCGCTCCGTAATGTCAGTAATTGAACCAACAATGCGGACGGCTTTTCCAGATTCTTCCCACAAAGCTTGTCCCCGACTGAGTATCCATTTGTAGGAGCTGTTGTAGCACCACAAGCGGTATTCGACGATGTAATGTGGCGTTTTCCTATCTAAATGGTCTTGGAAAGCCTGCATTACTAAGTCTAAATCGTCGGGATGCGTGACCCTTTTCCATTCGTCAAAGTAATCGATATCTGGGGCGTGTTCGTATCCGGTGATTTCTTTAAATCGATTGGACAGGAATATTTCTCCTGTTTGCAAGTTCCAATCCCAAATGCCGTCATTGTTGCCTTTGAGCGCTAACTGCCAGCGTTCTTCACTTTGCATCAATTGAGCTGTTCTTTGTTTGACTATATTTTCTAGTTCTTGATTGAGCTTTTTGAGACTTTCTTCTGCTTGTTTGCGCTCGATCGCAATTCCTGCTAAATGCCTGACAGTTTCGATCGATTGCAGATCGAAATTTTGGGGAACGCGCGGTTGGGCGCAATACATGGCGAAAGTGCCTAAAACTTGACCTGTAGATGAAAAAATCGGACTAGACCAACAAGCTTTCAGTCCAAAAGTCAAGGCTAAATCTCGATAATTGTCCCACAAAGGATCGGTAGTAATATCTGTAACAATCACTTGTTCGCGGCGGTAGACAGCAGTGCCGCAGGAACCGACATTCGGGCCGATGGCGGCACCATGAACAGCAGCGTTGTAACTTTCCGGCAAACTCGGCGCGGCTCCGTGCAGAAAATGTTGACCGTCTTCATCTAACAGCAAAACCGAACCCATGACATCTCTCGATTGCTGTTCGACAATTTCAATTAAAGTATTTAAAGTATCGCTCAAAGAAGCGCCCTGAGCAATCATTTCTAAAATTTGTTTTTGACCGTTCAACCAATTTTCAGACTGCTTGCGCTGCGTAATGTCACGGGCTACTAAGAGCACCGTATTTTCTGTCATTGGCGAAATGTTAGCGAAAAACCACCTTTGTTCGCTACCAATTTGCAGGTTATATTCTAAACTACTGACTTGATTAGTAGCGAGGGCGAGGCGAATTGACTCCAGAAACTTTTCTGCTATTTCTGGCTCAAATATATCGCGGGTTTTTTGTCCGACAAGTTCGCCCCGTGGCTTGTACAAAAGTTCAGGACTGGTGGGGGCAATTTTCAGGAAGCGTCCTTCAACATCGAGTACAAAAATTACGTCGTTCATGGCAGCAAACAAAGCTAGCAATTCTGATTCAGAAGCTTGCAGGGCGATTTCAGCTTTTTTGCGATCGCTAATATCTGTACCCACCGACAGAATCCCGATCGCTCGTCCTCGGTCATCGAGCAAAGGTTGGTTTCTCCAGGCTACCCAGACTTTTTCGCCATTGCGGCGGATGTTTTGATTTTCGTGTTTGAAGTATTTGTCCGGTTCTGTCGCACAGTCTCGAATTATTACGGCTAAATGATTTTCCGACAAATCGGCCGAATCTACAATTGTGCCGATCACACTTTTGCCAATTATTTCTGCTTCTAAATACCCGAAAAAAGTTTCCGCAAACTCATTAAAAAAAGTAATCTTACCTTCGCTGTCTAACTGCACAATAATGCTGTTAGCATTCTCCACCAATTGCCTGTACTTAGCTTCGTTCGCGCGCAATTTCGCAGGCCCGTAGACCCAACTAAAGGCCACCGCCCCGCAGAAAACAGCCAGCAAGCAGCCACCAAACAGCAACCACCCCCGCAACGGCGAATTCTTTGGCCATCCTCCCGCCGGAATTGCTGCCAACTGCCAGGAACCGTTGGGCAAAGTCACTTGCAGAACCACGGGATTGTTCTGAAAAATCGGCTTGTTGCCAAAAAATACGTCCCCGGACTTTCCCCTCCCGTCTTTGCCCCGCACAGCGTATTGCAGGTTGGCTGAGGAATCATTGAGTCCGGCTTCCTCGATCAGGGAGTTTTTATCGAGGATCACGCCGATCAACCCCCAGTAAACTCCTGTTTCGGGCTCGGCGTTCGGGGGTGTGAGAAAAATGGGCGTTCTGCTGACGAAGGCCACGCCTCCCTCGAATAATTTCACGGGCCCGGCAAGCAAAGTTTTTCTGGTTTCGATCGCATCTTGAACCATTTGTCGCTGTTCGGGTAGCGCCGTCAAGTCAAGCCCGATCGCCTTTTCATTTCCCGCCCGCGGATAAATGTAAGCAATCGTCGTGCCTTTAACTAAAGTTATGTTGCGAATACCGGTTTGCTGTGCCAGCAGAATTCTCACCGTCGCTGCAAATTCGGCTTCGGTGATGTTTGGGTTGTTGGAAATGTCAGCCACCAAACCCCGGATCAAAAACAGCCGGGAATTCAAAGAGCTTTCCAGCTTAGAACGGACTGTACTGAGGCGATCGATCGTGCTAGCGCGCTTGTACTGCAAAAATCGCTGTTGTTCCGATCGATCTAAAATGCCAACTCCGACCAAAATCGCTATAAATGTCGAAATTGCTGCTAAATAAGGTGAAATTTGAAATTTTTTAATCTTAAAGTATTGCATCTGCCGGCGGTTGAAGTATATTTTTACGTCTTTAGATAGATTTATTTTAATTCTATTTTTCTAGGCAGATGCGAAATTTCAGGCATACCGGGCTTTTCGCGAGCCGGCGCGAGTTTTTTTTGCTTTAGGACGCGGGCCGAACGCCCGCGATGTAAACCTGTAATCATCAATTCTGTGGACTAAGTTTTCAATCTCAAATCGAATGGCTCGCCATTTAGCGCGTAGGGTGCGCGTTCCCCCAACGCTGTGGTGCGGTAGCGCGCACCCGAAAGACGGGAATTATTAGCTAAAATAGAGTTAGCAATAATTTTTTTCAGCGCCTGGCGCGAATCATTCATAGGGACAATTTAATGCAGGAACAGTTGATGGAAGCGATCGCACCTTATCGCGATCGAGTAGATTATCTAGAAGTTCGCCTCGAACAAAGCGAGTCAACTGCGATTAGTTTTCGCGGCCCTGGGTTAGATGCTGTCAACCGCAGTTTTAGTCTCGCCGGCGGCATCCGCGCCTGTCACAAAGGCGGCTGGAGTTTTGTAACTTTTAACGGTTTAGCTGAGTTAAAAGCTCGGATTGAAGAAGCTGTCGTTCAGTCTCGTTTAGTTGGGAGCGAAAAAACTCTACTAGCAGATGTCGCTCCGATTCAAGATTATGTAGCGGTGGAATTTGGCCGCGATCCGCGCTCTATTACTTTAGCCGAAAAGCGGAAATTGCTCGAATCTTACAACCAGTTGCTGTTAGATTATGACCCGCGAATTCAGACGACAATGGCCGGTTATAGCGACAGATTTGGGATTACTTATTTTGTGAATTCTCAAGGTACTTGCATTGCTCAGGAGCGCTTGGACGTGACGGGGCGTTTCGGGGCGATCGCCCGGGGCGAGGGCGGCGTCGTCCGTCAAGGGTTTGAATCGATTCACTCGCGATCGGATTACGATGTGTTGACAAATATTGAAGATCGTGTTAAAAGTGCGGCCGTTCGAGCTGTCGGCCAACTTGAAGCAAAATCGGTCAAAGGCGGCCAGTATCCGGTGATTTTAGACCCTTATTTGTCGGGGGTGTTTATTCACGAAGCTTTCGGGCATTTGTCGGAAGCTGACGGCATTTACGAAAACCCGAAAATGCAGGAATTGTTGACTTTGGGCAAGCCTGTGGCGATCGAACAATTGAATGTAATTGACGACGCAACTTTGCCGGGACTGCCGGGAACTCTGAAATACGACGACGAAGGTGTGCCTGCTCAGTGCAAGCATTTAATTAAAAATGGAGTTTTAGCCACGAGGATGCACAATCGCGAGACTGCGGGCAAAATGGGCGAAGCTCCGACGGGAAATGCCAGGGCCCTGAGCGCTACTTTTATGCCGTTGGTGCGGATGACTAATACGGCGATCGAATCTGGCGCACATTCTTTTGACGAAATGGTGGGCGACATTGAGGAAGGAGTGTATGCAGTGCGGATGTTGGGAGGACAAACCAACGGCGAAATGTTTACCTTTGCGGCGGCTGAAGGCTTCATGATTCGCGACGGCAAATTGGCCGAACCGGTGAGCGATGTCACTTTAAGCGGCAATGTATTTCAGACTTTAAAGGATATTGAGTCGATCGGCAATGACTCAGTTTATGCCTACGGCGGCTGTGGCAAAGGCGGCCAAGGCGGTTTGCCCGTCAGCGTCGGCGGCCCCCACCTGCGAATTAAAAATGTTGTAGTCGGAGGAAGATAGGCAATAGTCAGTTGGCAGTTGGCATTAGTCATTAGTCATTAGTCATTAGTCATTAGTCATTAGTCATTAGTCATTGGTTATTAGTCATTGGTTATTAGTCATTGGTTATTGGTTATTGGTTATTGGTTATTGGTTATTGGTTATTGGTTATTGGTTATTGGTTACGAATTCCCAATTTCCCATTCTCAATTCCCAATAACAACAACAACTAACAAATAACAACTAACAACTAACAACTAACTGCTAACAGTCATCAGCCAACAGTCATCAGCCAACAGTCAACAGTCAACAGTCATCAGCTAACAGTCATCAGTCATCAGCCAACAGTCAACAGCCAACAGCCAACAGTCATCAGTCATCAGTCCTTTCCAATCAATAAAAAAAAACCGGTTTCATTAAGAAACCGTTTTTTTTTCTATCAACGAATAGAGGAGTGAAAATTTAACGAATAGCGGTTGCGGGAATTTCTGCATTTCTCGCACAACCCTCTAAACCAGACTGCGGGCAAATTCTAGTTGCAGCTTCTTACAACTGTTTCATTTCCTCTTCCAGCACCCGAACCAAATCTTGATTGCCGCTGGCTCTAGCAACTTCGATGCGGTGCATCAGTTGCTTGTGAATGTTAGCGCGGTGGGTTTCAGCTACTTTTTGTACGTTTTTGCGATTTGTGTTCATGATGAACATTCCTTATATTTAATTTGGTGTACCGACTATTTCTAGTATATAGCGCGAAATTGCAAAAAGTATCTAAATTTACAAAAAATTTACACTTGTGGAGCGATCGAGCGCAATAACCTACACTGTTTGCCATAAGTCAATAGCGAGATCTTAACATTTCCCACAATCTAAAGCAGGGCGAAGCGCGCACCTACAAACTCAACTATATTTAGTCAAGCGGTACGCAGCGCACACCGTACATTGACTAAAAACTCAAAACTTGCTCCAAAGCCTCTACCAACTGCTGCAGGTGTGCGAATTCGTGAGTTGCCATCAGCGAAATCCGAATTCGGCTTACACTTACAGTCGGAGGCCGAATCGCTGGAGCAAAAATACCAATTTCCTTGAGTTTGCTGGCGGCTGTTAAAGCTGTGGCTGCATCTTTTAAGGGCAAACTAAAAATTGGGGAGAGGGAGTTGTTAATTGGTAATTGTCGATCGATTATCGCGTAATATTTGAAAGTTTCAATATTACGCTGCAACCGCACTCGGCGTTCTGGTTCTTGCTGTACAATTCTCACAGCTTCCAAAGCAGCCGCTGTGTCAGCAGGCGTTAATGCTGTAGTATAAATCCAAGTTGCAGCTCGATTGCGGAGAAAGTCAATTAAAGCCGCAGAGCCCGCAACGTAGCCACCCAAACTTCCCAAAGCTTTGCTTAGCGTGCCAACTTGAATTAGCGGCAATCCCTGACACCCGAAATGTTCTGCACAACCAGCACCGCTAGCACCGAAAACTCCTGTAGCGTGAGCTTCATCTACTAATACCATGCAGTTAAATTGTTCCGCCAAAGCTAGCAACTGCGGCAGCGGACACAAGTCCCCATCCATGCTGAATACGCTATCGGTAATAATTAAACACTTGCGGTATTTTGTCCGATTTTGCTCTAGTTTGGCTGTTAAATCCTCAAGAGGGCAACGATCGTACTCTAGCACTGTTGCACCGCTGAGCGCTGCTCCGTTTTTGAGGCTCGAATGGTTGTACTTGTCAGATAATATCAAATCGCGCTTGCCGACAATCGAGGCGATCGCCCCTAAATTCGCTAAATATCCCGAACTGAATACTAAAGCGTCTTCGGTTTGTTTTAAATTAGCTATAGCCTGTTCTAGCTGTCGGTGCAAATCGCGGTGTCCGCTGAGCAACCTCGAACCCGTCGCGCCCGTACCAAATTCCTTTGTTGCAGCCACAGCCGCTTGAATTAGCCTGTCATCCCCCGCCAGGCCGAGATAATCGTTGCTGGCAAAGTTAATCAGCCGGCGGTTTCCTAATTTTACCGCAGGGCCAGGGCAACTTTCGATCGATTGGGGCGATCGATACCAATCGGCCCGGCGAACAGTGTCCAGGGATTTCTCTATCCAAGCGTAAGGGTCTGCGTTCATATTGTTTAGCGATCGGGTAATAAGTTATATTAGCGGGTGATCAGTTCCTCCGCATCACCAAAGCATATGCCACTCACTAAAAAATACAGATTAGTCACCCGCAGCGACTTTGACGGTCTTGTCTGTGCCGTTTTGCTCAAAGAACTCGATTTGATCGACGAGATTAAATTCGTGCATCCTAAAGATATGCAGGACGGAAAAATCGACATAACAAATAACGATATTACCACCAATTTACCCTATGTTGAAGGAGTTTATCTAGCCTTCGACCACCATTTCAGCGAAACTCTCAGACACGAAAAAATCAAAATCAATCACATTATCGACCCCTATGCAGCTTCAGCAGCTAGAGTGTTGTACAAATATTATGGAGGCAAAACAAAGTTTCCCCATATCTCCGAGGAAATGATGGCGGCAGTTGACAAATCAGATTCCGCTCAATTTGCCAAAGAAGAAGTTTTAGACCCGGATAAATGGGTGCTGTTAAACTTCTTGATGGATGCTAGAACTGGGTTGGGCAGGTTTAAAGAATTTACCGTTTCCAACTATCAGTTAATGATGCAGTTAATTGATTACTGCAAAAGTCAGACTATCGACTCAATCTTGCAGCTTCCTGATGTGAAAGAAAGAGTAGATCTTTACTTCGAGCAATCAGAAAAATTCAAAGAGCAAATACAGCGCTGCGCCCAAGTTTATGATAAATTAGTTGTTTTGGATTTGCGTAACGAAGATGTGATTTATGCAGGGAATCGTTTTGTAATTTATGCTTTGTTCCCCGAGTGCAATATCTCGATTCACGTACTTTGGGGGTTGAAACAACAAAATACGGTTTTCGCAGTTGGTAAGTCAATTTTTAACAAAACTTCTCAAACTAATATTGGGGAGTTAATGTTAAAATATGGTGGTGGCGGCCATCAGAACGCCGGAACTTGTCAGATTGAAAATGATAAGGCAAGTAAAATTTTGAACGAGTTAATTGCCCAGATCGAGCAAAATGGTTAAATTGGCTCGATATTTTTGGCAGTCTGAACATTAGTTTCTCGACCTCTTGCATAAATCCAAACTCGATTTTTCAAGCGCAGATTTAAGCTAGATAAACACTGATAAACCCAGATTATTTCAAGATAATTTGGGAATGAGTGCAAGAGGTCTTTTGTGACTGAAGTCCGAACCCTCAAGCCGGAAGTTTATTCATCAAGGTTTTGAGGCTGTGGGTTCGAGGCGTTGAGATTTGCTGGACTATTGCCTTTGACTGGGGGTAAATGGTCTACTAAACCCATATCAAAAGCTACATCCGGCAAATCGGCCGCATTATATTTTCCTGGTTCAAACAACCGCCCAGGAGTAAAACAAGGCTGTTTCAATTGTACGACTTCGCTAGGTGCAAACATTCCCCTAAACATTTTGCGTTCGAGTCCCATAATTCCGCTCCTAAAACAACTCTCGCATTAATTTTAGCAATTTTTGGCTCGTTGCTTTCCAATTAAATAAATCCGCCGTCTCTCTAGCTTTTTGAGCTATCTCAAAACGCATCGGGTCTTCAATAATTTTTCGCAATTGCTCGCGAACAGACTGAACATTTGGTTCTGCCCAATGAGGAGCATTTCTGATTTTCAGATACTGAGTATCGTAACACTCTCCAACGGGAATTAGATCGTAAGCAATGGGATAGCAGTTATCAGTATTGGCGTAGTCCGTCGGGCCTCCGTACAGAGTCATGGCGACGGGTAAGCCAGCAGCAAAGGCATCCAAAATTTTAATCGCAAAACCTTCGCCGCGAAACGGAGCTAAAACAGCATCTGCTGATAAGTATAAATCAGCTAGTTCTGTTTTATTGCAAAATTTAGGTCTGATCTGAACTTTTGGCTTTAACTTGCCGAATTGCTTTTCGATATTTACGAGATGTTCCACTATGACATCAGGATTTTTGCCGCCATCTTTGATAATTAACTCTACGTTAGGATCATCTTGAAACTCTTGATAAAATGCTTGAATGGCGAGGTCAGTGCCAAATCTATAAAAATCATAAGAATTGGTCATGTGCAGAATATATTTTACATCGTTTTTAGTTTTATGCGGTTTAAGAGAATAAAGCTGCGAGATTAAAGGATTGAAGCCTAAAGGCACGACTGAGACTTTTTTGTCGGGACAGCCAGCTTTGATTAAAACGTTTTTAGAATATTCACTTACGGCTAAAATGTGGGATGAATTATTGATTGCATCATAAATCCAATAATCATAATTATCATCGTTTCTAGTAAATTCGTAATTGATGGCAAAAAATTCTAAGTTGAGATGTCCGTTAAGTTCTTTGAGAAAATAAGGTTTCCAGTAATGAGACCACTTGATCTGAAATAAATCTGATGGTACGGCGTTCATCCACTTTGCTAGTAGGTGATTTTCTTCTGCTGTGGAATTGCGGGTGATGTGAGAGGCGATGGGCGATGGTGCGACTGAAATGGGAATTTCCATTTTGTCTAATGTTTTCGCCAAGGATAGGGTAATGTCTGCGAAGGAATTAAAGTTTTCAAAGCCGACGTTAAAGTGAACCATAGTCATTAGTTAGTTGTTAGTGGTTATTTGTTAGTAGTTATTTGTTAGTGGTTAGTGGTTATTTGTTAGTAGTTAGTTGTTAGTGTTTAGTTGGTAGGGGCGGTGCCCCAGTACCCGCCCTCAGTGGTTAGTGGTTATTTGTTAGTGGTTATTTGTTAGTGGTTAGTTGTTATTTGTTGGTGGTTATTTGTCAACAGTCAACAGTCAACAGTTAACAGTCAACAGTCAACAGTTAACAGTTAACAGTCAGCAGTTAACAGTTAACAGTCAACAGTCAACAGTCAACAGTTAACAGCCCGATTACCAATAACTAAGAGGCCGATCGCACTAAAATAACTGTACAGTCGCACCCGCGCGCCACGGCTTCCGGGATGTTCCCGTGAATTACCTGTTTCAGTAGCCCTTCGCGACTCGCTCCTAGGACGATCGCATCGCACTGATCGTTCTGAGCCTGATCGATTAAAGCATCAGAAACCGATGTAGCGCAAACCGCAGTCGCGATTACCGAACACCTAACCCGGCGCTGAACAAACTCCGCAGCTTGCTTTAATTCGTCGCGCGAGGGTTCTGCAACAGAAGGCTGGTGAATTTGACACAATTTAATCTCCGGTACTGAACTCGCAGCCACTAAAGCAGGTAGCAGGCGCAAAGCTGCAGCTTGTTTGTAACCACCGCGAATAGGCACCAACCAGCGCCGCAAGCTCATCAACGTGTGCAGTCCCAATTCTGGCACCGGAATGTCAGAATTCGGCGGCAAAAGTTCTGTTTCAGGAGTCGCTGATGAACTTGATGCAGCCAATGTAGAATTTTCTGCCTCATCAACTTTTGCGGCATTTAACTGCCATTCTTTAGAGGCATATTCTCCCCCGTCGCTGCTGGTTGAAAACACATTTGTTTGGCTTCTTATTAATAATTGTTTGCTCCATTTTACCAAAACTACCTCGCAACTAGCTTGCCGAATCACGGTATCTACAACATCGCCAAAAATGCGTTCTTTTGTGGATAATTCGCCTTGCCATCCCATTAAAATCAAATCTATATGTCGCTCCTTAATTGTCTCCAAAATCGCGTTAGGTACGTCGTGAGCTACCCGGATTTGGGTGTGTACTGGCAAGTTCCAATTGCGAATTATTCGCTCGGCTTGTTGTAGCAGGCGACGGCTTTTTGTAGTCCGCACTGCGCTTTCTGAGGGGGAACTGTTGCGCGGTACGATGATGATTTGCAGGCATTCTAGTTCGTAATTGCGATCGCGCGCAATGGCCGCCGCCAGCCGCAGCAAAGCCGGCGCTGTTTGCGGGTTGGAAAGTGGCACTAACAGCCTGCCGTTGCCGACTTGGGGAGCTTTGGTTTGATACACTACATAGGAAGGTTCTGGATGCGGGCCCTGGGTTGTTTCTCCGCTGAGGCGATCGGATTCAACTCGGATAATGTCGCTGCGGGTAATAATTCCCACCAAATGGCGGCCTTCTACTACCGGCAAACGGCTGAGATGGTAGTAATTGAGCCTGTGCAAAACTTCGCTTAAAGTATCGCTTGCTTTTACCGTAATTGGCTGTGCAGTCATAAATTCTTTCAGCAGGGAGTTGCCGGAAAAATTGCGATTGCTGGTATTTGCTAAATCGGTTTGGCTGACAATTCCAACTAATTTACCGCCGTCTACTACTGGAAAGCCTCGGTGGTGCGAGCGCGAAAAAGCCTGCATCACTTCATCCAAAGTCAGCAGGCTCGACAGAGTTTCAACTCGGCGCTGCATAACGTCGTTTGCTTGCAAGTCGCTCAAAGTATTGGTGGCAGCTTTTGCCTGGGTCAGTTGAATACCATTAAACTCCAAAAGGTGACTGTACAACGAGCCGCTGTCTACCTTTTCTGCGACTAAATAAGCCACAACAGAACAGATCATCAAAGGTAGCACTAATTTGAAATCCGCCGTAATTTCAAATACAATTACTACCGCAGTAATCGGAGCTCTCGAAACCGCGCAAAAAAACGCTCCCATTCCCGCCAAAGCATAGGTTGTCGGCAAACCGACACCAAGGGAATTTTCTTGCAAAATCCCCACAAGCTGACCTAGGGCAGAACCCATAACTAAGGAAGGAGAAAACAATCCTCCCGGAGCTCCAGAAGCAGCGGAAATAATTGTTAGAAAAAAATGAGCTACGAAAGCAGTTAAACTCGTTGTAGCGTTGGCTTCGCCAGTCAGCAAGAACTCCCGCAAACCTGTATTGTTGCGAAAATTTTCTGGCAGAAAAGCTATTACTGAACCGCAGATTATGCCAGCAAGAGCAATTCGCACGGGCAAGGACAATTTTAGGGTTCGCTTGTTAAAATTTAAGCTAGCAATAATCCCTTTACTAAACAAAGCTCCGCAAATTCCGGCTAAAATTCCTAACAGTATGAAAAACGGAATTTCGGGAATTTGAAAACTTATTGGGTACTCGCGTAGGTTCAAGTTTAAACTATCGCCGCCCAAAAGTTGCGAGACAACTGCACCAATAAATGAAGCGATGATTGCAGTCCCTAATGTCAATCCCGAAACATCCTGCAAAAGTTCTTCAACTACAAACAAAACTCCCGCAATAGGAGCATTAAAACCCGCTGCTAATCCCGCCGCTGCACCGCAAGCAATCAATTGTCGGCGGTAGTCTGGGGAAGTAGGCATTAAGTGACCGATCCAGCCTGCTAAAGATGCTCCTATTTGTACGGTGGGGCCTTGTCTTCCTAAAGATAAACCGGAACCAACTGCTAAAATAGTGGTGAGAAGTTTGGCGACAGCTACTCGCAAATCTAAGGCAAGATTGACACCGCCGAGAGCAGCTTTGACGTGAGGAATGCCGCTACCTGCAGTTTCGGGAGCTAAACGTTCTACCAACAAACCTGTTAGGAACCCGCCCACTAATCCGACGCTGGGGAGTAATATCCAAACTGGAATTAATGTGGAGCTAGCTACTCGCCAACTGCCGAGCCATCCGACTCCTGACTTGAGCAAAACGCCTGCGATTCCGGCAACTAAGCCAATCAAGCAAGCTTCAAAAATAGCGAGCCTTCTCGGTTTTAAAAATAGTTGAGATTTGACGATCCGGGAAGGTTCCCTAAATTGTTTAGGGATAGTAATGTACGGCATAAATAGCGTTTATTGCCTGCAAATTTCCTGCTCGGTTAGAGTTTAGCAAGAAATTGCTTGGTTTGGGAAAATGCCAGAAATTTAATCTCGAATTTACTATTTGTGCGATCGCCCTTATTTCGCTTTCCAATTTTCGCTCTTTCCACATTATTTAGATTTATTTAATACCATTTTGCAAAATAAGTGCTAAGTGTGACCCACCCACAACCGCTCCTTATTAAGGGCGGGCTAGAACTTTATCCCTAGCAAATCTTTAGAAAAATGCTGTAAGGGATACAAGGCTCGATCGCCCTTTAGGTAAGTTCCTAGGGGCGATCGCGCTTTCCCAGCAGTTGAAAAGAGGATTAAGTCGTTGCAAGTTGAACGATCGCACTCTTATTGAGCTTCTGTCCGGTTAAACAAGCCACAAGCATAATTTTGTCGGGCTGGTGCGCGCATATTTCTAACATCAAAGTTGTGAACTTGCATAACCGGCACCCGCCCCGGAGTTATATCAATTTATTGGATTCTTCTAATGATGTTTAATGTTTTTTCGTAGCTATCTGTGTTTCCTTGTTGCTGATACAAGTTGGCGGCTTTTTGAAAATCTTGTATCGCACCAGGCTTGTCTCCTAAGTCATAGCGGATAACTCCCCGATTGTAGTAAGCACGAGCATTGTTGGGGTTAATTTTCACGGCTTGGCTGTAATCTTCGATCGCACCCTGCTTGTCTCCTAAGATCGATCGGGTAACGCCCCGATTGTAGTAGGTATTATCATTGTTGGGATCAATTTTTAAGGATCGATCGTAATCGGCGATCGCACCCTGCTTGTCTCCCAAGTCATCGCGAGCATTACCCCGATTTGTGTAAGCAGGCGCATAGTTGGGGTTAATTTTCAAGGCTTCGTTGAAATCGGCGAGAGCAGCCTGCTTGTCTCCTAATATATAGCGAGCATTACCCCGCTCGTTGTAGGCTAACGCATCGTTGGGGTTAATTTTCAGGGCTGCGGTGTAATCGGCGATCGCACCTTGATTGTCTCCTAACCTCGATCGGATAACACCCCGATGGTAGTAGGCCGAGCCATTGTTGGGGTTAATTTTCAGGGCTGCGGTGTAATCGGCGATCGCACCTTCATAGTCTCTTAACCTCGCTCGGGTAACACCTCGGTTGTAGTAGGCCGAGACATTATTGGGATCAATTTTTAGGGCTCGATCGTAATCGGCGATCGCACCCTGTCTGTCTCCTGAGTCATCGCGGGCATTACCCCGACCAACGTAGGCCTCAACATAATTAGCATTAAGCTTAATTGCTCCATCGTAAGCCTCTATAGCACCTTGAAAATCTCCTTTGTTGTAATTCTCCTCACCCTGATTATACAAATCCTCGGCTGTGGGTTCTGCCGCCACAAGCTCCCTCGCAACCTCAACTCCCAAATCCACCTTTGCTGAAGCCAACAATTTGAAATTTGAATTAATCGAAATCCCCCTTAAAATTGGATTATTTTTCGCATAACTAGGTTGACAATCGATCAAACTTGCGGTACTCGAAACAACTAATCCCGTCAACAATCCGGTCAATATTTGGCAATTCATAGTAATCTCCACACTTTTATAATTTTAAACAACTATTTTGACATCAATCTGCGGTTTATTTACCGGATCGCCTCCACCAACCTTTTCAAATCCGGCATTTCTAAAATTGCGCGCTGAAATCGAGTTCGCGACCCGACAGCAATTATCTCAAGACTGGCAATATGCCGCTTTCCCAATAGATGAGAGTGCCGCAACAGTCAAAACTCACAACTTCAAATTGATTAAAATCCAACATTTGTCATTGCTCCTATTGTATCGAAAACGATCCGCTCCGTCTAGAAACCGGATTTTTATATCGTGTCCGATCCATTAATATCAAATCCGGTAGCATCGGAATTACAAAATCGAGTCCGATAAAATCCGCGCTTCATACTTCTGTATTCATCTCTCTCTCTTGTCTTCCTCTGTGTTCTCTGCGCCCTAGCACCGGTTAAATCACCTGACGATGTTACCGGAAACGAACCGATAGCGCGCGCAGATTTCAATCTGCTCTTAAACCGAGGACTCCAAAACCCCCTACAACCGGACATAACATTACAGAAATTAAAAATTATAAACCCCTATTTCGCCAACAAAGCCGCTTTCCGAGCGCCAATTCCTAAGTCCTATTTATCTTGTTTTACGGTTGATATTCTGCAAAAATTTCAATTTTACCGACAATGTTGCGATTGAATTGCGCCAACTCTTCAGCAGGAATCCAATACTCTTGATGGCTCGAACTCCCGACAGTTTGCACGGGATATTTGTTTAAGAAATCAGCCAAAACTCGAAACTTAGTTACATAGCCAAAATATCCAGATGCTGCATCTTTAGTATTCCAATCTCGCGCAATTTGCATCGCGTAATCTTTTTGTAGTACGGGATAAAAAATAGGTTGAAAAGACAGCCGTGGCGGAAATGCCAAAAAATCGCTTTCTTTGATTAATTCCATTTCTTTTTTGCCGACGGCTCTAAACAGAGTTACTGTCTCTCGCTCTGACACAGTGATATTTTTAAACCAATCTTTCCAACTCTCCCAATTGTGAATAATTCTAGCCAATTCCGCATAACCGACAGCACGGGGATGGGAATCGTCATTTTGGGCAAGTTCTTGCAGCCAAATTTCTGATTTCTGGAGCGGGGTACAAATATCTAAATAAGGTACGTTTAACTCGCTGCAAACTTGGGAAAACTCTTGGGATAAATGAGCTATTCTGATTGTGCGATCGACATCAATAACTGGCGGCGGTCCAATCATTAAAACTGGTACTGTTTCTTGGGCAGATTTGAGAATATGGCGCAGGTTTTCAATAGATTTTTCTAGTGCGACGCGAGTTTTGCCATTTTCAAAGTGAGTGTCGTTAACGCCAAAGGAAAAAACTATTCTACCATCGCAGTAGTGAGGTAAGCGGCAAGAAACTTCGTTGAACCAGCGAGTTTCTATATCGGTACTGGTTTCTCCCCGCACTCCTAAATTATAGTAGGTGATATCGTGTCCTTGCTTGCAAACTGCTGAGCAAATTCGTCCTGTCCAACCTAAACATTTTGGATCGCAAGTACCGTTTACGAAAGAATCGCCGATAAAACAAATACGCATAAAAATTTGAGATTTTTGATAGTGCGGGATTTAGCCGGAACTTCTACCGACAAGATTCTATAGTTCCTCGATTGATATTTCAACCGCAGATGAAAGGCAGATGAAAGGCAGATGCAACAAAGATGCTTTTCCGATAATTTGTGAGTTATCTGTCGGGTGCGCGGCCTTTCCAGCTTAACAGTTGTAGCAAGAGACAATTGGGCTGGGGAGTTGATAATTTACTACGCTATAATTGGATTGTCATCTCGTTTGCTGCTGCATCAATGTTATTCAATAGTCTTCTCTAACAATTATTGTGAATCTGGCACGAAAAGTCTGTTCAAGATTTGCTTTTCGAGGAGATGTTTAATCGTTTGGGCTGTGCGTGATAGTCTATAGTCTCATAGTTAGGATTTGAATTATAGCCTTTTTTCCTCTCATATGAGGTACTGTGCGGCATAGGGCATAGGCTATAGGGCATAGGGCATACCTCACCACGCTTGATAACCGCTATATCCGGGATAGGGCATAGGGCATACCTCACCACGCTTGATAACCGCTATAGGAGTTACGTATCAATATCAAAGAAGCCGGGTTTTTCATAGATATTAAAGGCTGTGATGCACTATTTTATCCAAAAACCCGGTTTTTTGCCGCCGATGCGTAATTCCTGTGAATATTTGTCGCTTTCGGGTGCCCGGAGAGAGTTGGATTACCGATTACCGATTAGTTTTTGCCGGTGACGGACAATCCTTCTACAATTACAGATGGTGTGTGGCAAGAACCGTTCCACTCGCAATCTCCTCCTAATTCTACTAATTGTTTGAGGACGCTGTAGACGTTGCCGGCTACCATTGTGTCTTTGATTCTGCCTACTATTTGACCTTTTTTGACTCGGTAGCCGAGATCGACGTTAATGGAAAAGTCGCCGGAAATTCCGGCACTGCCACCTAGGGTTTGATCGACTACAATTCCGTCGTCTAATTTAGCGATTAAATCGATTAATGAAAGGGAACCTGGTTTAATTAAAACATTAAACAAACTCGGTGTGGGATAGCTGCCCAAACCAGGGCGAAATCCGTTGCCGGTGGTGCCGCTTCCCAGGGCTCGACCGGTGGTGCGATCGGTATAAAATAGCTGCAATACTCCGCTGTCGATCAAGACGATCGCGCGAGTGGGAGTGCCTTCGTCATCAAAAGGACAGCTATAGGGCCCGATATCCGGCTGCTGCCAGAGGGTGACAAGGGGCGATGTCACTTGTTGGCCTAGTCGATCGCTCCAAGGCGAAGCGCCTTCTAGTACCTGTTTGCCATTCAATGCCGCACAGAGAGTCCCCCACAGCAAATCGGCGGCTTTGGCTGTAAACAGCACCGGCACGCGCCCGGTGGCGGGGGCAACATTATCTTTCGCCCATTCCAACCGCTGCAAAACCCGCTGGGCGCTAGTGTTTAAGTCGAGGGTACCGCGTTCGGTTTCGCCTTCCCAAATGTTGAGGAAATCTTCGCCCCGCACTAATTCTGCTGACAAGTAACCGCTGAGGGTGGTGTCGGTGTGGCTGCAATCCAAGCCTAGTGTGTTCAGCAAGCGGGTGCTTTCGATTTCGCAGTCGAGTTCGGCGGTGCAGAGGCTTTCGGGATAGGCTTGGCGGACGATCGCGATCGCCTCTTTTCCCCAGTTTACTAGCTGTTCGGCCGGCACCGACACTCCGAGATCGGGATACACAACTTTTTCCCCGGTGCCAAGTTCGATGGTTTCCGGTTCGTTTAGTTGCGAAAGCGCGATCGCCCGATCGACCAAAATCTGCGGTTCCACGGGCCCGTAGGCCACCGCCAACCCAGGCCGCCCGTCCCGCCACAGTCGCAGAGCAATACCTTCTGCTTGGGCGGTTTCTAGCTGTTTGAGGCGGTTTGCTTCAAAAAATACCGGCCGCGAGAGCGATTGCGATTCCAATACCTCAGCAGCTTCGGCACCTGCTTTGGTTGCTAATTCTAGCAGTTGTTCTGCTGATTGGTGATTGGTCATTTTTGTAGTTGGTAGTTGGCAGGAAAGCAGTTGGCAGGAAAGCAGTTGGCAGTTGTTAGTTGTTAGGAAAGCAGTTGTTAGGAAAGCAGTTGGTTGTTGGCAGTTGGTTGTTGGCAGTTGTCAGTTGTTAGGAAAGCAGTTGTTAGGAAAGCAGTTGGTTGTTGGCAGTTGTTAGTTGTTAGGAAAGCAGTTGACATTAAGCATTAGGCACCAAGCAGTTGATATTAGCTAATAACAACTAACCACTAACAACTAACCACTAACAACTAACCACTAACCACTAACAACTAACCACTAACCACTAACCACTAACCACTAACCAC
The DNA here is from genome assembly GCF_015207505.1 of Tychonema sp. LEGE 06208. GTDB lineage: Bacteria > Cyanobacteriota > Cyanobacteriia > Cyanobacteriales > Microcoleaceae > Microcoleus. Next base: position 25,956 of record NZ_JADEWT010000012.1, on the reverse strand, counting down.
TAACCACTGACTAAATACTTAGTTCGTGCAGCAGCCAAAATCCGGCGAAGGATTCCGATTGTGGATTCGACTGAATTGCTAAAAAATGTACTTTTCTTGCTTGTTTTTTCGCCGCTTCAAATCCTTTTGCTTCTCTCTCAATGGCTGCGTCTCTAAGATTAGCTAAAATCCAGCGATCGTTAGCTCCTGTATCTAACACCAGCCTAGCTGGCGGGCCAGTCTCAAATTTGATAAAAGCCAACTCCAAACCCGACATCCAACCAGCCAAAGCTGTTGCTCTCGACGAATAGACGATCAGCCCTGGAATTTGCGTTTCAGGCGGCAGCTTTGTCATCGGTAGCCCGAAAGCTTCGCCAAATCCGATATCCCACTCGGACATTTCATCAAAAGCTGCGATCGGCAAACTCACAAACGCCCATTTTTCGCCGATTAAAGCGTCCGGCAGCGCCACGGGCGTTTCGGGTACAAATTGAACGCTCGGGTTGGGAGCGGCTTGATAGCCCGGTTCGGCGGGATAAACGTTTTGCATCCGTTCTTCCAGCCACAGGCTGAGGGCGAGGGTGCGGCGGCTGGAGGCTGCGGGAATGTCCAACTCCTCACAGGCTTTGGTAATCATGTTCGCCATTTGGCGGCGGAAAAAGCGGATTTTTTCGGGGCGTTTCGGTGCAGAGGCGATCGCATCTTTAATCGCGCCAGCCAGCCACAGGGAATTCACCGTTGTACTCGGGCAAAATTGCGAGTAGCGAAACAGAGATTCTGCCTTGTCGCTTACATTCAGCGGGCTTTCGCAAATCAACACTTCCCATTTCTTTTTTCCTCGCTCGTCTATAATTGGACGGCTGTAAAAGTCAAGTTCCCAAATAGTAGCCATGCCGCGCTGTTAAAAATTAATCCTTTCTCATGTTACCGGACAGCGGGCAAGTTTCTGATGAGCGATAACTTAAGACTGATTTTCTCGCAGCGGGCGATCGTACTTTCCCAAAAATTGCCACTCTCGCTTGCAGCTTCCCCTATAATTTTCCGCAGCACACAATCGGACACATTAGCAATGTCTAGCACAACTATGCCACAGCAATCTCAACCCGCGATATTTGCTAAACTTGTGGAACCCGGGGAAAACCAACAGTATAGCTTAATTCCATGAGACAAATCATTCTCGAAAAGATTGTTTCCACCCTACAACCTTTAGATTTTGTTTTAGCTTTGTGGCAAGGAGGTTCAGCAGCCCACGGATACACCGACGAATGGTCAGACATCGACATTGCAGTTGTCGTTGCAGATAACTGCGTCGAAGAAACCTTTGAAATTGTCGAAAAAGCCCTCGCACAAATTAGCGAAATCGAACTCAAATATCGAGTTACCGAACCCGCTTGGCACGGTCAATCGCAGTGCTTCTGGCGGCTAAAAGAAACCCCGCAATTCTTGCTAATTGATTTTGCCGTTTTCCGGCGCAGCAGCCGCAACGAATTTCTCGAAATCGAGAGACACGGAAAAGTCCCGATCGCCTTTGACAAAGCCAATCTAATTGTACCCGCTCATTTGGATACAAACCAGCATTTTGCCCCAATGCAAATTCGCTTCAACGAAATAAAAAATCGTTTTAATTTGCTGCAACCTCTGGTAAAAAAAGAGATTTATCGCGGACACATAGTAGAGGCGATCGGCAACTATCACAATTGGACACTTCTACCCTTAGTTGAACTGTTGGGCATGATTTATCGTCCACACAGATACGACTTTCAACTCAAATATTTTAGCCGAGATTTTCCGTCCCAAATAGTCGATCGCACCGCACCGCTTTTCTGCATTACCAATCTAGAAGATTTAGCAGCAAAACACCAAACAGCAGAGGCGATTTTTGCCGAAACCTTACCGCTTGCGGAAAAGCTGATGCAAAACCATCCAAATCAACCCAATTAACAGCCGGAAAAAAAATCAGCGTTCATTAGCGTTCATCAGCGGTTAAAATTAAAAATCAACAAACATCCGCAACTTCCAATCCCATGACAAAACTCAGCGTCAACATCAACAGAATCGCCCTCCTCAGAAACTCTCGAAACATCGGCATTCCCAGCGTTACCGAAGCCGCAAAAACAGTAATTGCCGCCGGAGCCCACGGCGTTACAGTCCATCCCCGCCCCGACGAAAGGCACATCAAAGCTGCCGATGTTTACGACTTAGCCAAAATGCTAACTGTCGAGTTCAATATCGAAGGAAATCCGTTTCAGCCGCCATTTATGGATATAGTTTGCGATGTGAAACCGGCTCAGTGTACCTTAGTGCCGGACGCTCCCGACGTGCTAACATCCGATAGCGGTTGGAATATTCCCGAAAATCGATCTCGGCTTTTACCAATTATTGAAAAATTAAAAAATAACGGCATCAGAGTCAGCTTGTTTATGGATGCAGATCCTGCTCTCATGCCCCTAGCAAAAGAAGTTGGAGCCGATCGCGTAGAACTGTACACGGAACCCTATGCAACTGCTTTTCGTGAAGGTAAAGTAGAATCTGTTTTGCCACAATATGCCTTAGCAGCTAAAGCAGCTCAATCAGTAGGTTTGGGAGTGAATGCCGGACACGATTTAAATTTGCAAAATTTAGCTACATTTTGCTCAATTCCTAATATCCTAGAAGTATCTATCGGTCACGCTTTAATTGCGGAAGCGCTAGAAATGGGATTGTCCAATACAGTGCAAGCTTACCTCAACATCCTCTCTAATTCGTAGTGGGAGTAAACCTCCGGTGGCAGAGAGCGGGTTTATATAATTCGTTGCGTTTGTGTTAAATATTGCGGCTTGCCGCACCCTAAAAATTCTGGTTTTTAGCTCGCGCCACACGCGCTTAAGGTTCTTAGTGTGGACTAAACTTCGCAACATGAAAGCGGACTTTAGTCCGCATTACAAACCGTGTTTGTGATAGTAATCGACCGGACATGATATGATATCAAATCCTCTCTTCATCGGAATAGTAAATTCACTGTTGACTGTTAACGGTTAACGGTTAACAGTCAACAATCAACAATCAACATCATGAGGAGTACAACCGGAATTGATATGACAAGCAAATTATGTTGTTTGGGGTTAGTAAGGTGCACTGTGCAAGCTCTAGAAGCCGATCGCCCTCGCAGCAGTTAACAGTAGAGGCTGTAACCCCCGCTGGGTGAAGGGCAGTTTTCTGGTAGCAAAGCCTCTCTTTGAACCCAGACACCGCGTTTTTTTGGTTGTTGGCATTTTTTTAGCAAGTTTTTGGGCAAAAGCTTGAATTTTTATTGACCAAATTACTAGGACGATCCGATGATATTATGGGTAGGGAATATGGTGGAAATGTCCGATCGACCAAGGCTACTATTTAGCTTCGGCAGGGCCATCTGCTACCGCGAATTTTTGTGAAATTACGAAATATTTAGCTGTATCCTCTATGCTGATGACGCCGATCGCGCGATCGGCAAATTTAATCCGGTGCAAACAGCACCACACAAGTAAACATATACAACTGATTACCCCTGGCAAGCGTGACATGAAAAAACTAATTTTACTGACTGGAATGCTACTAATGATGACGGCAAAATCAGTATTTGCCAGCCCTGTAGCCCCAAAAATTGCACCGGGCGATCGGATGGCCGCCTCGGAAATTACAGAAACCGTTAACCAACCCGCTACTTCTACCTTTGTTGCCAACGTAGAACCGATCGAGCCCATGCCAGCTACATCTGACTCAGTTGCGAAGATAGAGCCGATCGAGCGAATGTCAACCTCACAAATTCGAGCCACCATCAACCAACCAACCACCTATATTTTTGAAGGTATCAAAGGACGAGAACTCACACTCTCGCTGTGGGCGGGACAACTGACAGCCGAACTCTACAGCCCCAACGGGGAGAATCTGGGAGTTATTGAAAAAAGCGACAATCAGTGGATCGGCCAGTTACCAGACTCGGGAATCTACCGCCTGCGAGTCACCCCGAAAGGTGAAACCAGCAGCTTTGTAATCGGACGCGACTTTAACGCCAAGTGGATTTACAGGCCCGATCGCGCAATGCCCATCGCATTCGGAGAAAAAGAAGCCACAGTCAAACTCAAAATGTCCGGCTACCAAATCCAGCCCCTCACAGTTCCAGGAAAACAGGGACAGACAATTAGGGTGAGTGCTAACAGCAAAAATCTCGGTGTGGCGATCGAATCTCCGTCGGGACAACTCCTAGATCAAGGCGAAGGTCAAACTTTTGCTGAACTTCCCGAATCCGGCATTTACAAAGTGCTAGTAGTTGCCAAAAGGCCAGTCAAGCCCTCCATCAAAGTTTCTGTACGTTAGATCGAGATGGCCAAAAAACTCTTTGTGGGCGATCGAATTTCCGTCGCCCGGCCACAAAAGCTCGCCCCACCGGCGAGCTATTTTTTATTTAAAACTAACCTCGGATCAGCGCTGCAAAACGTTCTTGTTTCCAAATGCAGCTTAAATCCGAATCAGCCAAAGCTAGTTCTCGGTATAAATTAGGGATAAACTCCACAGCCCGCTGCAAATTGTCAAGGGCTAAATCAACAAATCCCAGTAGAGCATAACAACAAGCTTTATTGTAAAAAGCATTAGCAAAATCAGGATTAATTTCTAAGACTGTTTCGTAACAAGCAATTGCCTCCGAGTAGGAGCCTTTTCGCGCTAATTCCACACCCCGGTTGTACCAAATCAAATAATCCTCAAAACCACACTCTGATGTGGGAGTGAACTTACTATTTTTATGATTGAAACCGACTAATTTCGCTAAAGCGACTCTCCGTTCGCCCACAGCTTCAGTTCCGCTTGGTTTCAGAGCGATCGATCGGCTAAAACTAGCCACTGCTTGTTTGTAAAGTCCCATTGAGTTAGCAGCTAGACCGCGATTGTACCAAGCATTCGCATCGTCTGGGTTAAACTCGATCGCGCGATCGAAACTGTTGAGCGCCTGATAGTAAAGCTTGAGTTCCAACAAAGCATTACCTCGGTTGTACCACGCCCCAGCAACCTCTGGCTCCAAACTTAAAGAGCGATCGAAACTCAGAACAGCCTTATGGAAAAGCCCCATATCGATCAGCGTCAATCCTCGGTTGTGCCAAATACTCGCCGAACAGGGGTTGAACTCCAGAGCCCTGTCAAAACTGTTGAGTGCCTCCCAAGGGCGGCCCAACTTTCCTAAAGCAATAGCTCGGTTGTGCCAGCCAAAACTCGCATTCGGCTGCAGCGCCAAAGCCTCATCAAAACTTTTCAAGGCCTCTAAGTGCCGTTCTAAGTTGCCCAAAGCCATGCCTCGCCCGAACCAAGCCTGATAATGATCCGATTGCAACTTCAAAGCTCTGTTAAAGTTAGCCAGAGCACCATCGCGATCGTTAGCTTCGAGGAGGCGCGAGCCCAAATGATAATACCAAGCAGCTTCCAAGTTTTGGATTAAGTTCATAATATTTGCATCTATCTTAGGGATGATTTTACACAAACAATCTGCGGAGTTAAACTGTAATTCCACTAAAACTTGGAAAATTTTGATACAGGGCGATCGCCCGTACAAACCGCCCGTAACAACCTCAACTATTTGCGATCGAAACTAACTACTTTCCCAAGACGAAAAGCTCTTTTAGCTAACCACACTCATCGCTGGTTGGAGCTGCTGCGAATCAGAAATCTGCGCGAGTCAAGCAACTATTACCGCATCGCGAATTAGGTTTCCAGTTACAAAAATAGTGAAAATTCCACAGTGCTGGTGGCTCCAACCTCTGCTTGCCAAATTCAAGCAAGCACAACCGCTGTTTGAGCAGTCTCGCTCAACAACAACCGGCCAACAGCATCAATACTAAAATCCTTCCCCAGCACAAAACCCTTGCCCATCAACCGCTGACAAACTATCAGCGCCGTAATTCGGCGAATTTCTTCCATCACGTCAGCAGGAATCAAATAAGTCAAACTCCAGATCACCGACTCGCAGTCAGACCAAATCAAACGTTCAATACTGACAATCATCAAAGCAGCGACACTTTCAACAGAAAGCCGCTCTCTGAGATCGGCAATCAAATCTTTACCAATTAAGCTATTGCGAGTCATCATCGCCCTAGCCATCTTCCCAATTTCTTGTTCGAGTTCTAAATGATTCATGCTTAGCACTGGCTGTTATGTTTTTAAAGCACTACTCAGAGTAAAAACAGTGACTGCGATCGGGCTCATCCAGACGGCGTGGCTGACGCAGGCTCTACTGCAACTCCATTTAACAAAGTATACCTAAAGAAAGATTAAAAATGTATCTAAAGGCAGATACAAAAATATATTTTTAGGGAATAAATGTATCAACCAATTTCCGCCAGAGTTTTTACGAGCAGCAAATTGAGTATTTATGCTCAATCAGGCTCGGAGTCAAGTACAAAATGAATCAATTCGCTACTTGACACTCTCCGGCGTGAACGCGCGGAGATTCTTTAATCTATGAGCCGACTTGCTGAGGTAGGATTTCTCCAACAACAGTAGAGGTCAACTCTCCTAAAGCGTTATTTGGCTCAAGACCAAAGGTTCCGGTATGCCCTACCGTACCTAATCCTCGACTTAGGATGTTTCTAGCTGCATTTTCGTCACGATCTAAAACACAACCGCACTTACAAATGTGCGTTCTTGTGGATAGCGTTTTCTTGACAATTACACCGCAGACGCGAGCATTCTTGGCTGGTATATTGCGGATTTACCGCCACCGTCACGCGCTCAAATACTTTTCCGAAGTATTCAAGCCAAACACGGAATTGATACCAAGAAGCATCGTTAATAGACTTAGCTAAGCAATGATTCTTCGCCATGTTTTTGATCCTCAAATCTTCGTAGACGACTACATCGTTTGACGAGATTACGCACCTTGCAAGTTTTATTGCATGGTATGAGCGCTGTCTACTTATTTTGAGGTGGCGCTTGCCTAGAATCTGCCTAGCTTTGCCCCTGTTTTTTGAACCTTTAACCTTTCTGGATACGCGACGTTGAGCGCGTTTAAGAACTTTCTCACCTTTTCTCAAAAACCTCGGATTTTCCACCGTAGTTCCGTTCGAGTCGGTGTAATATTCTTTTAATCCCACGTCTAATCCGATTGTAGTGCCATTCGGTTCTATGTTTTCCCTTCTGTCAACATCTACACAGAATTGGACGTACACGCCCGAAGCCCGTTTAACCAATCTTACCCTTTTGATTTGATTGATTTGGTAGAAGTGCAAGTCGCGTGTGCCTTTGAGCTTTAATCGCCCAATCCCTTTTTTGTCGGTAAAATTGATTGATTTCCGATCTTCAGCTAGTTTCCATCCAGACGTTTTGTACTCTACCGAACGACAGTCTTTCTGGAATTGTGGATACCCTTTTTTACCGGGAATCTTTTTCTGGCAATTGTCGTAAAATCTGGAAATAGCAGACCATGCTCGTTCTGCGCTCGATTGTCGAGCCATTGAGTTTAGTTCCGAGGCAAAAGGGAACGTAGCCGCAAGTACAGCGCAGTATTTATTCAAGTCGTGCCGACTCACTTTTTTATTATCCATCCAATAGCGCAAACAGCTATTACGAATGAATTGAGCGGTACGAATTGCTTCATCTACTGCGTTGTACTGATTCTGCTTGCCGTAAGATTTAAACTCAAAAACTAACATGGCTTTACCTCCCGCTTTTATCTTATATCGTTTGACATAAGATGGTTTGGTAAGTCAAAAAAGTTTACAATGATGAAACAGGAGTCTGACGCTTGAGACTAAAGTCTCCCGTGACCTTTCATCCCTGGACTGAAGTCACAGGGTTTTCAGCTTGTCTCCTATAATAAGGAAGCAGTTACTTCGGATAAACAACAATGGCTCGAAACCAGGCAGACATCGATATTGCCCCCTTGATCGACTACGGCCTGATCGATCCGACTGCGACGCCAGATCAAGTAGAAAACTGTTGCCAACAAGCAGAGAGATTTGGGTTTGCGACAGTGTGCGTGTATCCCGCCTACGTCCGACAAGCAGTTCAATTGCTGCACGGCAAAAAGCCCAAAGTCTGCACTGTTATCGGTTTTCCCACTGGTGCTTCGACTTCAACGGTAAAACTTTACGAAGCTCTAGAAGCCGCAGATAATGGAGCCGTAGAGTTAGATGTCTCTGTTAACTTAGGATTATTGAAAGCTGGCAGAATCGACGAATTCCACCGGGAATTAGCCGAAATTTGCGAACAAACCGGAAAAACTATCAAAGCAATTATCGAAAGTTCGCTGCTTTCCGATGCCGAAAAACAATTAGCTGCTGAAATTTGTATGGAAGCTGGTGTTGCTTATATAAAAACCAACACTGGCTTTTTTGGCGCGGCGACAGTTGACGATGTGCGACTGCTGAACGAAGTTACGAAGGGACGGATTGGGATTAAAGCGGCTGGGGGAATTCGGACTCACGAACAAGCTTTAGATTTGGTAGTAGCTGGTGCTACTCGTTTGGGGACTTCTCGCGGCCCGGAATTAATCCGCCAGCGCGATAAATTAGGCAATAGTTAGTAGTCAGTAGTCATTAGTCAGTAGTCATTAGTCAGTAGTTAGTAGTCAGTAGTTAGTAGTTAGATCGAATTCAGTAGCATCGGAACGATCGAACCGCGAAGACGCTTGTAGTGCGATCGGCGGCGAAGCCGTTCCCCAAGGGTAGTAAGGACGTACATCTTCTTCTTTCTCTGACTTCGCGTTCTTAGCGCCTTCGCGGTTCGTTATAGCAAGCCTCGCATCATTTGTATAATTTATTGTAGGGTTCTTCCCCTCGCAAAAAGCTGCGATCCTTGGGGGTCGGCACTCTTAGCACTACCTACAAATTTTGCGAATCCTGCAATGATTGCTATAGATATTACCGCCTATTAATTATCATTTAGTTATTAGTTATTAGTTATTAGTCATCAGTTATCAGTCATTAGTTAGTCATCCGCGTTAGGAGGGGGCGGTTGAAACTGCTGAGCGAGTCAAAGTTTTGTCGGCCGCTTGCCGACTGGTTCATAAAGGGGAACCCAGACCTGGATTTGGTATTGTAGTAATTCTAAAATCTAAAATCTAAAATCGAGTGAATCGAACTTACAAAGCAACTGGAATCAATCTTAAGAGTGCGCCCATCGGCGAATCCGATCGCCTGCTGACAGTTTTGACGCGGGAATTCGGCTTAATTCGAGCTGTAGCGCCCGGTGTTCGCAAACAGCGATCGAGCATTGGCGGTAGAAGCGAGTTATTTGTCGTCAACGAATTGCTAATTGCTAAAGGCCGATCGCTCGACAAAATTACCCAAGCGTCCACCGTCGAATCCTATCCGGGTTTGAGCCGCAACTTGGGAAAACTCGCAGCCGCGCAATATCTGGCCGAATTGGCGATCGCCAGCGCCCTTTCCGACGAGCCCCAAGAAGACCTCTTCTTTTTGCTGGGCGAACACTTGAGCCGTTTGGAGCGTTTGTCCGATCGCACAGAAATCCAATCCGCCGCCGTCCTCATCGCCCACCTCGCCCAAGGTATTTTTCACTTGCTCGCCCTAGCCGGGCTCGCGCCCCAAGTCCAAGTCTGCGGCACCACCAGACAACCGATCGCCCCCAATTTCAGCGATCCGAACTGGCAAACCGGCTTTAGTATACCCTCTGGGGGAACCTTTAGCTTGCCAGAATTAGCTAACTTAGAAGCTGAACTATCCTCTGAAATTGGCAGCTCCTACAGAGTCGCTTCCCGTTCCCGGCCAACGAGCGACAGCAAACACTTGACAAACTTCCATATAAATGCTAAGGAATTAGCAGCGCTGCAACAGTTGGGTAGTGCAGAACTAGAAGAGGGGATTGCCGATCGCGCAGCTTGGGTATCTGTCGAAAATATTTTGCGACAGTATGCCCAGTATCATTTAGGTTGCACGATTCGATCGGGAAGCTCGATCGACACTTACTTAGAGAATTTTGAGTTTTAAATTTTAGGTTAAAGAAGTGAACGGGCGATCGTACAGCACCCCGAGCCGGCGGATATCCGAACCTGTCAGCAATTTCAGGTAAATTTCCAACATTCTCGCAACATTAGATAATAGATCAAGTTATAAATTATTAAATTTAGGAGCTAAAAAACTCAATTTGAACTTCACATCCCCAACCCTGAACCATCCCCAGCGAGCCACCCCCCAATCCTATGATGCGACTGTCCGATTCTGATTTGAGAACATCTATTTTAGCTGCGACCAACCACAAGATGGAAGAACGAGAAAATTGTCCAGATTTTCAGTCGGAGCCTGTTTTGGCCGATCGACAATGGAGCAACGCCCAACACACAGAAATGGATAAATATCCGACAAATCCAGAAACAGACGCGAGCAAAAGTAACGGCCAACCACCCGCAGCAATCCCCCCGCAGCCAAAAGCAGAGCCAGCAGCAGAAATATCCGAAACATTTACCGAAACTCCCGAAACACAAACAGGATTTTTGCCAGTCATCAAAAACCGCAATTTTCTAGCACTGTGGAGCGGACAAATATTCTCCCAACTAGCAGATAAAGTTTATCTCGTACTGACGATCGCCCTCGTAGCCAGCCGGTTTCAAGCGCCAGATCAAAGCATCAGCAGATGGGTATCAGCAATCATGATCGCCTTTACCATACCCGCAGTGCTGTTCGGTGCCGCTGCAGGCGTGTATGTCGATCGGTGGCCGAAAAAAGCCGTGCTCGTAGCCACAAACCTGCTGCGGGGAGGCTTCGTACTAGCATTACCCCTGCTGCTGTGGCTCTCAGACGGTTTTGAAATCGGTAAACTACCCCTGGGATTCTGCTTGCTGCTGCTAGTAACATTCCTAGTTTCGACCCTAACTCAATTTTTCGCCCCAGCAGAACAGTCAGTGATTCCGCTAATTGTGGAACGCCGCCACCTGCTATCGGCAAACTCCCTCTACACCACCACCATGATGGGTTCGGTGATTATTGGCTTTGCCGTCGGAGAACCCTTACTAGCTTTAGCCGACACCCTATTCACCAACCTCGGCGGCGGAATCGGCATCGGCAAAGAAATAGTAGTAGGCGGAAGTTACGCCTTCGCCGGAGTGCTGTTGCTGTTGATGAAAACAGGCGAAAAAAACGAACCCGAACACGAACCGCCACATCCCCTAGCAGATTTAAAAGACGGCCTGCGTTACATCAACGATCAACCGAAAGTCCGCAATGCTTTAATTCAACTAATTATTCTATTTTCCATTTTTGCAGCCTTGGCAGTTCTAGCGGTGCGGCTGGCAGAAATGCTGCCCGGTATGAAAGCGTCGCAATTTGGCTTTTTGCTGGCTGCGGTGGGTGTGGGGATGGCTGTTGGGGCAACAACTGTCGGCTATCTCGGTCACAAATTTTCTCATTCCCAACTGAGTTTAATCGGATCGGTTGGGATGGCACTTGCTCTGCTGGGCCTTTCTGCATTTACACACCATTTGTGGATCTCGGTGCTTTTTATTACCCTGTTGGGTTTATTTGCCTCATTGGTAGGAGTGCCGATGCAGACGACAATTCAATCAGAAACCCCAGAAGAAATGCGGGGAAAAGTCTTCGGGCTGCAAAATAATGCCACTAATATCGCTTTGAGTTTACCATTAGCTTTGGCGGGAGTAGCGGAAACATTTCTGGGTTTACCCGCTGTGTTTTTGGCTTTGGCTGGATTGGCGATCGCTGGCGGTGTCTTAACCTGGTATATTTTCCGTAGCACTAATAGCAAAGTCGATCGAATCTAAAAAATAACAAACTCTGATTTACTCGAATGCACATCGCTTGGCTAGGAAAAAAATCACCTTTTTGCGGTAACGTCACTTACTCCAGGGAAGTCACCAACGCACTGTTAGACCGGGGATACCAGGTAAGTTTCCTGCACTTTGCCCAAGAAGCCGGCCCGCTGGACAGGAACAATACAGCGTGGAGCATGGCAAATGGGAAACGGGGAGCTTCCATTGCTCAAACTTCATTTACCAATTCGCTCTCGCCGGCGAGTTGCAATGAAGTTTCTTTACCCTGTCACTACAAATCGCAAATTTATACGATTCCGACTCTCAAATCCCGCACCGTGTTGATGAAATCTTTGCGGAGGCTGAAACCCGATGTTGTTCACGCTTCCCTGACGCTTTCGCCTCTAGACTTTCTGCTGCCGGAAATTTGTCAAGAATTGAATTTGCCTTTGGTGGCGACTTTTCACCCGCCGTTCGATCGCAAATTGCGGAATTTGACATCGGGAACTCAACACCTGATGTATCAACTGTATGCTCCGTTTTTGGCTCACTACGACTCGACGATCGTATTTTCTTACATTCAGCGAGATATTTTGGTGAAGTTGGGAGTGCCGGAAGAACGGGTAGCTGTGATTCCCAATGGCGTAGACGCGACGAAGTATTCTCCTGGGCCTTCGGGGTTGAAGTCGGAGTTAAAGGCCGATCGACTTTTTGTCTACCAAGGCAGGATTGCGCCGGAGAAAAATGTTGAGGCTCTACTGAAGGCTTGGAAACACTGTAATTTTGAGCCTGGTAACGTATTGGCCATCGTGGGCGACGGGCCCTTAGCTGCGTCGCTGCAACTGTCCTACGGCGAAGAGGAGGGCATTGTGTGGCTCGGATTTGTCGCCGAGGAGGAGCGCCGGATCGAAATTCTGCGTGGTGCAGATGTATTTATTTTGCCTTCTTTGGTGGAGGGACTGTCGCTGTCGCTGCTGGAAGCGATGGCCTGCGGTTTAGCTTGTTTGGCAACGGATGCCGGTGCTGACGGCGAAGCCTTGGAGGAAGGGGCGGGGATAGTTTTGAACACTCAGCGGGTGCGGAGTCAGTTACAAACTTTGCTGCCGCTGTTTTGCGATCATCCTGAGTTTGGAATGCTGCTTGGCCAAAAAGCACGCCAACGGGCGATCGAGCGGTACACTCTCAGTCAGAATATTACTGAGCTAGAAAAGCTGTACTCAGAGGTTTTGCAGAAGCAGCGCGTGCCACTTCGGGGCTTGGCATAACTTAGTCATTAGTCATTAGTCATTGGTCATTAGTTGTTGGGAATTGGTTAGTTGTTATTGGTTATTAGTTATTGGTTATTGGTTACTCGCTACGAATTCCCAATCCCTCCGCTTCGCTCCGCCCAATTCTCAATTCCCAATAACAACTAACAACTAACAGCTAACAGCTAACAGCTAACAGTCAACAGTCAACAGTCATTAGTCATTAGTCATTAGTCATTAGTCATTGGTCATATCATGTCCGTTCGATTTCTCCAGCCGAGGCAGAGCAAGAGTGATATGGGTTCCCAGGCAGAGCCTCGGAACCAGTTAAACCAGTCAAGGAGGACTAACATTAAACGCCAATTGCGATCGATAAAAACAAACATCGAACTCCATAAAGAAATTCACCTGACCCAAAATCAACGGTACATTTTCAGCCCGAGTCCAATTTCCCCTAAAGCATTATTAACAGATACAAAAGAAAATCGTTCCACATTACTCATCCTTTTGAGCTTTCGATTGCTTTAAAACTCCCAGCATCGTCTGTGCAGCATCAAACGCATCATAGGGAGACCAAACATCACACACCGCCCCAGATGCGATCAAATCCTGTTCCTGACTCTGCATACATCCCATCAGAATTTGCAAGGTTACTTCCTCCACAGAAATACCGCGCCGCTCAGCAGACTGTAAGAGATATTGCTCCAATTCAGGTGATAGATTCAGCGTCAAATTCATAAACCGCTCCTATTTGTTGGTAATTGCTGCGTTAAAACCTTCAATCTTCAATCTAAAATTGCCTAACTTCCCGGACGCAAATAATCCAAAAGCCTATCGCCCGAATCGGCCCGAATCAAAGCAACCACAACATCCGGCAAACTTCCCAAACTTGGATAAACAAAATAACGCGGTTCCCAGCGCGGCCCAAACTTATCTTTAAAACTGTGCAATCCCTTAAAATTATAAAACTTGCTCAAGTGATCCGAAAGATAAATCAAAACCTTTTCTAACCGCCCGGATTTACCCTCTTCTCCGACTCCCGCCAAAGCCGACAAACCCAAATCAAATTCTGCATAGCCCAATTCTTGACAGTGCTGCAACATCGAAGCAAACAAACACTCCATCGTGCCATTTTCTACCTCAGTGCGCCGCCGCATTAAATCAACTCCGATCGCATCATTACCCACAGATATCATATTCGCAAAAGCACTAATTTTACCGTCGGGAGTGTGAATTGCTACGGCGCGCGTTTTCTGCAAATATGCCTCGTTAAACCAACCCACAGAAAACTGTTTTTCCGCACCCTGAACCATTTGCAGCCACTCGTCGCTAACAGATTTCATTTGTCGCATCAATTCCAAACTTAAAGGAGGTTCGTAAAATTCAATACGATGGCCTGCTTTTGTCAGTCGGTTAATCGCAGTTCTTAAGTTTTGATTTGCCTTGCCTTTGAGAGTAAAACTTTTGAGATTTACAATCGCTTCTTCGCCAATTTGTAATACTCGAAAACCGAGAGTAGAATACATTTCTAAATCGTCGGGCAAAGTTTGATAAAATGCTGGATACCAATCGTTGCGATCGCAAAATTCTTGAAACCCCAGAATTGCCTCTTTGCGGTCTTCTGCAGGCCCGATGGGGTCTCCGAGGGCGATCGCGCCTCTACCTTTGGGCACGTAGGCGATCGTACTTTTTCCCGAAGCACTAAAATAATAAGATTTATCCTCAAGCAACGCCAGTCTCGCTAGGGTTGTCCGCCCGTATTCTTCTACAACTTCCTGAGCTTTATTGCGTTCCGAAATACTTGCCGAATTTCGCAGCAGCACCGGCCGCAGCAGCATCAAAAGTGCGTAACCAAGCGTTACCGCACCGACAGCATAAATCGAATCTGCGAAAAAGTTAGCAAACCGAGTTTTCGGAACCAAACCCGCATTGTCCGCCGTAAAAAACATAGCGAAAGTCTGGTACAAAGCATCGTCCAAATTGAAATTAACTGCTCGTTCGTTAACTTCAAAACGCCCGTCCAATATATAAAAACCAGCCGTACCGTAAGCGAGTGTAAATAATAAAGCGCCTACCAAAACGCGGATTCCTTGAGCAATTGAAGGGCGATCGGATTGAGCGGTAAATGTCTTCCGCATCACCAATAATTGCAACAGCAGCACCCCAGAAAGCAAACTTTCTTCAATATCTAATCCCTTAACTAAATGAACTACGATAGAAACGTTTAACAGTCCCACAGTCAACAACCAAGCAATCCGCTTGCGCCGCAACAAATTAGCAGCTAAAGTTAGCAACATAAACCCGATAACTGCTGCAAAAAAATGGCTTCCTGCACGGACGGTAAAAGGAAAAAACGGTTCCAGCCAATTTCGGCGATCGGGTAAACTGGGAGTTACGGCAGATAGCAGGTTAATAATTCCTACCAATCCAGTTAAAAACGATGCCGTCCATAGTCCAATCCTATTTTTTCGGGATAACACTGTTCACCTTAATAATTTTAATAACATTTGCCCTAGGGATATATTATGAAAGCAATGGCCGATCGCGATTGTGTTTTGTGTTCGGGGTAGGCTGGTTTTGGTAAGAAAGCCGGTTTTTTTGTTTGATGAGTTTTATTTAGGTTCGTAGTTGGGTGGGGGCGGGTTTATGTAAATTGTCGGTGGGAATTAAAGATTGTTGGTGAAGTCGCCCCTACCTGGGCAATATTTTTCTTAGCTGCGACTACGACTTGGGGAATATTTTCCTTACCACCCACAGCATAACTAATATCAGCCCGCCCAATCCTAAACCGCCAAGCAAACTCCAGATAATCGTCGCGGTGAAGGGATGAAGCGGGAGGGAAGAATCGGGTTGCCATTTAATGGGTGTATCCTTGATTAGGGATAGGCTGCTGAAAAGATTTGGCCGCCGCCGATCGCAGTTCCGACAAAAAAGATGATATTCTCAAGTTGGCGATCGCGCTTTTTATCATTTTATCTCGATCGCGATCTTTCTGCTCTTCTTCCTTTTGCTTGTATAATTGTATTTGTTCGCGATCGCGCTGATGTTCCCTTTCTCCCTGTTCCCCGCTCAACTGCGCCTGTTCGATTTCCACCATCCCGCGAATTGGAGAATGGCCGTTAACAATCGCGGATTTGCGCTCGAATTTCATTCATTGGGTAGCGAGAAACCGGGTTTCTATGAGATTTTCGGTTGGGCGCAATAAATCTCGAAACAAACCCGGTTTCGGGGATTTAAGTCCATCTAATTCTATCGTTTCGTAGCGAGGAACCGGGTTTCTATGAGATTTTCGGTTGGGCGCAATAAATTTCGAAACAAACCCAATTTCTGGGATTTAGGAAGAAATTCGGTTTCTATATAAATCCGGCTTTGTATTGATTAAAACTTAGAATATCTCCCGATTAACTATCGGGAGAATATCAATACTACTCCAGAATCCAAGGACTCAAGCAAGAAGTCCAATTACTCAATTCATCCGATTTGAACCAGAGATTAATTTCTTGGTTCGCAGTTTCCACAGCATCAGAACCGTGAATGATGTTGCGGCCGACATTCACACCAAAATCGCCGCGAATTGTCCCAGGTTCAGAATACAGAGGATTTGTAGCGCCAATGATTTTTCTCGCCGACGCCACCACGCCCTCGCCTTCCCACACCATCGCCACCATTGGCCCAGAAATGATGAAGTCTACCAGTCCCGCAAAAAACGGTCTTTCTTTGTGTACGGCGTAATGCTGTTCGGCTAGTTCCCGACTCGCCGTGATTAGCTTCATCCCAACTAGCGTGAAGCCTTTGGCTTCAAAACGACTGATAATTTGACCGACGAGTCCGCGCTGTACGCCGTCGGGTTTAATCGCTAAAAAAGTCCGTTCCAAGATTAACTCCTATTATTTTCTTAACCGATCCAAAAGATAGAGTAGCTCACAATGTACCCAATGGCAATTCTGGGAAGAGCAAATTGTTATTTTAGACAGAAGTGTCATTGCGAGGAACGAAGCAATCGCCGAGACTAAGATTGCTTCGTTTTAATGAATTATATCGTTTCCGCTTGCATCGTCAGGTGATTTAACCGGCGCTAGAACACAGAGTACACAGAGTCCGAGAATATATATCTGAATCATTCCGATGAAGAGAGGATTTGATATTATGGCGACTTCCGGCTGCTTTGGGGTGAAGAAATTCAAAAAATGCGCTCGCTTTGTTCGGTGCTAGAACGGTATGCTTGGAAAGCTTCTCTCCTTCAGAAGTTGGTTTTAGTCGAAGTCCTGGAAGCAACTGCTACGTTTTTTTTCGAGGCGGCGCTAGCTGTGGTAATGGAGTTGCAAGAAGCTACTAACAAAGAATATGTTTATTTTGAAGGAGGTTCTGTGGGTTGGGAAAGTCATCAGATTGTGAACACACCTGAAATGTTGCAAGTTTTGACAGAGATGGAAGTTACTGATTCCGAACGTCAAGCGGCTTTAAAATTAGCAAAAGATGTATTTGAATTATTTACTGAAGCGATGAAAGAGTTGTTCGGACCCAGCAAAACAAATTCTGGCAATACTGTGCTGCAAGTATCTTCGATTCCTGCGTTCGATCGCGCTTTTGAGTATCAATAAATCTGAGATTGTTAGTGCCAATAAATCTGCGATGGGGCGGGCGGGTTTTGCCTGTGTTTTGTCGCTTTTTTCTGGGATGTTCAGCTCAACCCGCCCCGACAATTAATGACTTACTTAAACTATTACTAAATTGTCTCGGTGTACTGCTGTTTCTACGCCTGCGTAGCCTAAAATTTCTGCAATTTTATCGGACTTACATCCCTGAATTTGTTTCAGTTCTAAACTGCTATAATTCACAAGTCCTCTGGCAATTTGTTTGCCTTCTCCGTCGCACAACTGCACGGAATCATCTGCTTGAAACTCTCCTTCTACTTGAAAAATTCCGGCAGCTAACAGCGATTTTCCGCCGTGGGAAATTGCTTTGACAGCACCCGCATCTAAATACAGTTTTCCTGCTGGAATTAGCACGTTGGCTATCCAGTGTTTGCGAGCGTTTACTGGGCGAGGTTGCGGCTCGAATTGAGTGCCGATCGACTCTCCGTTAAGTATTTTTTCGATATTACCAGGAAAACAGCCGTCTGTGATGACTGTCCGCACTCCCGATGCTGTGGCGATTCTGGCTGCTTCAATTTTTGTTAGCATTCCGCCGGTTCCCCAACCGCTGCGGGAATCTCCTATTTTGATCTGCAATTCTGTGAGCTGTGCCATACTTTGGACTAAGGCGATCGGCTGCGCGTCGGGATTGCTGCGCGGATCGGCAGAATACAGCCGATCGACATCTGTGAGCACGAACAACCAATCTGCTTCTACCAAACTCGCTACTAGCGCCGAAAGCGTGTCGTTATCGCCAAATTTGAGCTCGTCTACGGCTACTGTATCGTTCTCGTTGACGATCGGAATCACGCCCAACTTCAGCAGTTGCCCAAAGGTATTGCAAGCGTTAACATAACCGTTGCGCTGCACTAAATCGCCCCTCGTGAGCAATACTTGGGCGATCGGCTGTTGTAGAGTAGTAAACAAGTCATCGTACACGCGCATCAGCCGCCCTTGCCCCACAGCAGCCACAGCCTGTTTCATAGCGATATTTCGCGGGCGTTCCGTCAAACCCAAGCGCGCGCAACCCACGCCCACCGCACCGGAAGAAACCAAAACTACTCGATGGCCGCTCTGCCGCAAACCTGCTAATATTTCGACTAATGCAGCAATAGTTGAGAGAGCTAAGTTTCCGGTAGTCGATCGAGTCAGTGTCGAAGTTCCTATTTTGATAACAATAGTTTGAGTCATTTGTTGTTTGTTGTTTGTTGTTTGTTGTTTGTTATTTGTTATTTGTTGTTTGTTGTTTGTTATTTGTTATTTGTTGTTTGTTATTTGTTGTTTGTTATGACAATCAGAGCTTTTTTATTTAATTGCGATCGAGTTCCAAACGGCTTATTCATAAACAATATTTCAGATTAATTACTAATATACCTCTCCAATAACTATTGTGGAACAGGCATCCTGCCTGTTCCAAACAGGCTTTTTATGATATGTCTAATCACTGATGATACCAAATCCGGGTAATATATGATTCGGCGGTTGAAACCGCGTCTACACAAACGATGTCGGCCTGCGCCGACTGGTTCATAAAGGGTATCCAAAACCCGAATTTGGTATGACTGCTAACTACTAACCAATTACCAATGACTAATGACAACTAACTACTGACAACTGACAACTAACTACTGACAACTGACAACTAACTACTGACAACTGACTACTGACTAATCTTTAATTTTCAGAGTTGCCCCCAAAGCTTGAGAAACCCACACTTCAAAAGAGCGCACCGGATACTTACGAAGCGCGTAGCCAGCATCAATCATTGGCTCGACTAAAATAGTAAACATACCCAAACGATTGCCGGCCAAAACATCAGTAAAAAGTCGATCGCCCACCATCGCCACCTGTTCCACCGGCAAATTCATCGCCGTCACAGCTTTTCGCAACTTGCGGCGCGACGGTTTAGCAGCACCAGTAATATAAGGTAGATTCAACGACTCAGCAATTCGACCGATCCGAGTCTGACTTAAATTATTGCTCGCCAACCACAGCGATACTATCGGTTTAATTTCTTCCACCCACACGCTGAGTTCGGGAGAAGCATTCATTGCTGTCATGGGAACGAGAGTGTCGTCCACATCCAAAACTAATCCTTTAATCTGATATTCCTGAAGAATATCTGCAGTTAAATTTACGATCGAATTGCCTAAAACTAAGTCAGGCTGTAATAGTTTACCCCAAGTCATAATGATTTTAGAGTTGAGATTTTAGATTTTAGATTCAGAAATAAGAAATTGGAAGTTAAGGATTAAAAAAGTAAAAAATCTCCAGCAAGCGTTATTGCTTTTGCTTTGTTACTTTTTACTTTTGTATTAGTTTTTGCCAATCTATTGACCCGATCGCACTTTTTGGTCAACTTGAGCCACAGCAGCATTGTGTTCGGCCAGGGTGCGGCTGAAAATGTGAGTGCCGTCGTACCGAGCCATAAAATACAGATATTCCGTATTTTCAGGAGCCAGAGTAGCTTCCAAACTGGCAATTCCCGGAGATGCGATCGGAGTTGGCGGCAGCCCTACATTGATATAAGTATTGTAAGGAGAAGGCGTTTCCACCTGCTTAAAAGTCAAAGGCTTCTCCTTAGTTTGCCTGATGCCGAGGGCATATTCAACTGTAGGATCGGAGCCCAAGGGCATATTGTTTTTCAGACGGTTGTTGAACACGCCTGAAATGCGATTGCGCTCGCTCGCCACCACGGCTTCTTTTTCCACAATACTCGCCAGCGTCACCCACTCTTTCAAAGAAAACTTAGTATTGTTCTGATTTTTTTGATAGACCGGCAAAGCTAACCGCTCGAAACGATCGAGCATTTGCTTAATGACAGCTTCCGGGCTAATTGCATCGCCGTCTAGCTGATAAGTATCCGGGTACAAAAACCCTTCCAAATGAGGCAAGCCGCTGGGTAGCCAAGGGTACTGAGCGTAGGGAACTTGACTCGCTGCCGCCATAAAATCCTTAGCCGGGAAAAAACCTTGGGCTTCAAAATAAGCACTCATTTGTTGCATCGACCACCCTTCGGGAATCGTGAAACTCTGCTGTGCGACTTCGCCATTCCAAATTTTCTCAGCAACCGCACTCAGAGGCTGAGTCGCCGACAGTTGGTAAGTTCCGGCTTTAAAACCTCCGTCGCGGTTTTGCATTGTCAGCCAGCGGGCCCACATATCCCATGCTCCTGCCGATCGAATTAAGCCCGCGGCTTCCAAATCCTGCCCGATTTGTTGACTGGAAGTACCGGGGGGAATTTGGATGGAAACAGCAGCACCATCTCCCGCAGAAGTTGACGTGTCAGCGATTTTAGGAGCGGCCGAAGCCCAGCTCCACCAAGCCCAGCCCTGCCAAGCGCAAACACCCCAAATAGCCGGCAGCAACACCAGATAAAACAACCATTTTGAAAGTTGCGGAGCAGCTTTTCGGCTCTCAGACTCGCTGCTTTTTGTCAGTTGTTCTTTGCTCATAGTGCGTTGTCCTCGATAAGCGCCAATTAATTAACGACTAATGACTAACTCTCTGCGATTGTTGACCGAAAGTCAGGGATGCAGCCTGTTCGATCCACCCAAAAACTGATATAAGCCCCCGAGTTCAGTCGTGGAGAGACTGAAATTTTAGACAAGAGTTCAACATCCCAGATTCACCTAGCTGCAAGTAAATCTAAAATCTAAAATCTTAAATCGACGCTCCGCAACCATATTGGCGCGGCTCAATTCAACACCCTGAGCGGACAGGGCAGAAGGCACAATCTCGAAAAAGTTCGATCGGGCAAGCAGTTAACTTCTAACCATAAGATAATCAAAAATTGTGCTTTTTGCCGTCAGGTCTTCTGCCTGCAATCAATATCTAATCAAGCTCGTCAAAAAACTGGTCTTCTAGCATCGGCAACATCGGTTCGAGCCTTTGAAACTCTTCTTCCGAGAGCAATTCTGGCTCGCCGTCATCATTGATGCGAGCCAAGATAAAGAACGGATCGAGAGGGGTATAAATGGCATATTCCTGTTCTTCGTGATAGAAGCTTGTCAGCCACATAAGTTCCTCGAAATCCGACTCTTCATCGGGATCGGTATCCGGTGCCATCTCCTCGTCGGGAAATTCTGGCAATTCGCCAACTACAGTCAGCGTCACCGCCGTGCGCCGGAGTGTCAAGTTCTGCTCTTGCAGCACAACTTGAGCAATATCAAAAATTTTGTCAATTTCGGTCTCGTCTTCTACAGGAATTGCTGCTTCGTCGCTTTCGTCTCCGTGCCAAGTAAAAATTTCTACTGGAGAGTCGATCGGAATCAGCAAAGCATATTCTTGACCTTCTAGGTTCATCGAATGCTCTATGTTGCAAGTCAGCGATCGCCCGAATTCATCCGTCAGGGTGACGGACTCTTCGTTGGAACTGCCATTCTCTTTGCGGTTTGGGGATGAGGACATCGCGTGTATCTTAATTTTCCGTCAATTATTCAGTAATTTGTGCTTGACAATGGGGAGTTTTCGTGGCGATATTCTGGCGGCGCGGGCGATCGCCAGCCCACAAGTTTAAACTGCGAGACTCGCGGCATTTTCCACGCGGAGAGTGCAGCGTTTAAATTTCTGTCTAGTCCAGAGCGATACTGAGGACAAATCACAATTTTGTGCTGCTTCAGTACCGAAGGGTACAGCGAAATTTTCTCAAGTATGTCAACGGTTACAGGTGTGCCTAGCAAACTTGCACAACTAGGATATCACGGCTTTGTTAAAAGCTATCACGATTGGGAACAGGGGCGATATTTTGTCTTCTCATATCCAACCACCGCTGCAAAATCAGGGCTGCTGCTTTGCGATCGATCGAACCCTTATTTCGGGAAGGCGACATTCCTTGTGCTTGAATCAATTCCTCTGCCTCAACCGAAGTCAGGCGCTCATCTACGTATTCTAGGGGGAGCTCTAAGGCCTCGGCGATGCGGCCAGCATATTTTTGCACTTGTCGCGCTTGATTGCCCAATTCTCCGTTCATGGAGTAGGGCAAGCCTGCAACCAAAATTTTCACTCCGCGCGATCGGACGAGTTCTCGCAGACAAGCTACGTCGCGATCGAAGGACGATCGCACCAGAGTAGTAATCCCCGTAGCGATTAAACCTGTGCCGTCACATCCGGCTATGCCAACTCGTTTGCTGCCGATATCTAATCCGAGGGCTGAAATCCATAATTTTTCGTTGGACATTATGATCGATTTTAGATTTTAGATTTACTGTTTTTTGGCGGATACAATTTTATTTAACGAACCGCGAAGACGCAAAGAACGCGAAGGAATAACAGAAGAAAGTAATAAGATAATAGGCAATATTAAGTTGGTATCAATCAAAAGCAGAAGGTAATTCCTGTAAACATGACAGAAAAAAATTAATTTGTTGAATGATTAATTCTATTCTTTTCTGCTTTCTACCTGCTACCTTCTGCTTTCAATTGTTAAGAATTGAGTTCTCCTAGGGAGCCGCCGTCTTGAGGCAATTCCGGCAAATTCAGAGGCAAAATGCTGTGGGCATCTGTTGCTGCGGATTCGGAATTTTGGCCGTTCAAGGGGTTAATTCGATCGGCTTTACCGTTTCCTGAGTCCGACAAAAACGGTTTAATCTCTGAGGACGCGGGCCCTGCTGCGGCTTCCCCAGCCATCGGGCCTAGCCAGGACATCCGACCCGGTACTGGTTTGCGAGTTGGTTGGAAGCTCTGCAACATTTCTGATAGTTGGAGTCCTTCGAGGGAGACTAACTTTGATTCGCGCAGTTTGTGCCATACCGATCGAGACATCAGCAAGCTGTGTTCCACGCGCACGGCTCCAAATTGCTCTAAATAAGCTTCGCGTTCCGGTTGATAGTCGGCGGAAGCTAGTTGCAAGCTTTGAACGGGGAAGTCTTGAACGAGTCGCGCCATCTGGGATAGCAGTTCCGGGTACAGCCAAGTGTAGGCCGGGTGTACGGTCAACTGGGCGACGTGTGGCGCTTCGCCGTTGCGGGATAGCTGCACCTGAAAATAGCCGATCGCGGCTTTGCGCTGCGGTTCAAACACGTAACCGCTGACTACTTCTGTTTTCGCCAGCCACTGTCTGGCACCTTCGACTAAAGCGCCGAAAAAACTGGTTTTGAAGTCTTGAATGTGCCGATCGAATACTTGGCGCACCAAGGGCGGCATCGATGCGGTATCGAGTTGATACAGCAATTGAGCGTCCGCGTTGCTGACCGGCAGCAGGTTGGGCAAATCTGGGGTTGAGTTTGCCATGAATTGCAGGCGTTCTGGAGCGATCGTCCAGTAAGTCATCTGCGCCAACGGCTGAAACCCGTTCTGCCGGTACAAAGCCAGGGAGTTTTTGTCGCCGACGTTCACCTCCAACAGCCACGTCCGCGCCTCCCAGACTGCCTCAAAGCAGTACCGCAGCAGCATGGAACCAATGCCTTTGCTGCGGGCTTCTGGGTCTACTCCGATGCGATCGATCCGCCAAGTGCTGCGGGTGCGGTTGAAAGGAGAAATCTGAATTATGCCCTTAACTTTCCCCTGTTCTTCAGCAACGTGGGCCCGAAACAAAGACTGACAAGGGTTGGGAAACAAGCTAAGCAGCTTTAGCATTCCGTACCAGCGACGAATCTGCTGCAATTTTTTACCTAGTACCAAGTCGCAGCTTGCACCCTTGCGTTTTTCTGGTTGTTCGGCTGTTTCCGCGCACAGTTGTTCCATCGCCTCGATGTCGCGGTACTGAAACGGGCGAATCACAACCTGGTTTTGGTTTTGAGAGGTAAATGAAGTCATAGCACGAAAGTGGGGAATGGAAGTTTTTAAATAAAATTTCAGAAAGGGGAAAAGTTAGGGAAGTTTTGAGTTTTGAAGGCGTTAATTTTGCGTTCAAAACTTAGAACCTGTTCGGGGACGCGAGCGCCTACAAAGAAACCGGGTTTTTTACTCTTGCTGTGGGTTACTGCGAAGGAAACGCTTTTAAAAACCCGGTTTCTGGCAGCCCGTGCGTCCGCGAACTAAAAACTTTTGATGCTTCTCCCTTTCTCGATCGAGGGAAAATTAAAAATTTCAAATCATCTTTTTTTAATTTTTAATTTGAATTTTTAATTTTCAGTTTTAAAATCAAGATTTCTGTGGCAGAGGTCGAATCAATACGACCGGTGTTCGCTCGTCAGCATTCCCGGCGGGGTTGCTTCGCAAGGCTTGCTCTAAAAATGTTACCGATAAATCGGAGGTCGCTGCTAATATCTTAACTGCTTTCAAGTCATTGGCGTCTACGATCGCCGCCGCAAGTCCGGTTTCTCGCTGAATTTGTTCTACAACTTGCTGGGGATTGTCCGGGCCAAGCACAATAAATTGGTCGAAGGGAGGCAGAGTCCCGGTAACGTCGTCGATTAGCCTTGCTTGTTCCCCTGCTAACTGGTAAAAGACTCCCGGTTTACCCAATATTTTAGCTACAGAGCCGATCGCAAATGCTGCAACTACGCGCCAAGGCCCAACTACATCCACCAAAGTTTGCATTCCGCAAGCCGTGGCCAAACTCGACATCGGCAAGAAAAACAAGCAAACTCGCTTGGCTACCCATCCGGGTTTAACTTCGCTGGGGTGGTGGTAGCGTCCCTGCATCAAAGCTAGGGGAGTTTCTGCAAGGGCGACAATATCACCTTTCTGGGCGCGCGGCAGCACGTAGCGCTTGACAATTTCGACGGGATCGTCTAGTTCTGCCAGTATGTGGGTGCGAATTGGCAAGACTTCGGCAACTCCGACATTGCGGGCGACGGGTACGGTGTCGGAGTTGGGAAATTGCAGCGGTACTACTACGTTGCGGATTTTGGGGATGCGCCCGCCTGGGCCGTAGGTGACGAAATGTATTTGCACCCAAGCTGACTGCAATTTGGTTAAATCTTGCCCTTGAATGTCTACAGAGACTTTAATTTTGGTGTTTTGTTGGGCTTTTACAATATAGCCGAACCAGTAATCGTCCGATCGGGCTTTTGCGTCTTTGTGACAAGGAATCACTTTTGTCTGGAAAGTCACGCCATCCAAACTTGCGTCTGACAGCAGTTTCACCTGTGCGCGCACTTCCGGCAACATCACCTCGAACCGCTGTGTCAGGTTGCGGAATTCCATTTCCCCGACTAAAAGATAGCGATTGGGTTCGTTTATGGCTAAGTGCCATTCTCCGGCTGTAAGTTCTAGTTTATTTGCACTCCCAGTCCGGCGATAGTTCAACTCTAGGCCCAATCCGCCCAATGCTAGCAGCGAACCTGCTGCTGCGATTCCTGTTGCTAAACTCTCAATCACTCAAATCACCGCCAATAATATTTTGTGTTTACTGTAGTCGATATCGGGTACTTCGCGATCCGATCCGGTAGTAATTGGAAGTTGTGGGGGTTGTTGGGGGCGGGGTTGGGAG
>NZ_JADEWT010000129.1 GCF_015207505.1 Tychonema sp. LEGE 06208 | reverse complement strand
CCTCTCCCCCTCTCCCACTCCCCCCCTCTTTCTTTCTACTCCTTGGATTGGGGCGGCGCTAATAGCTTTAAATCCCCAAACTATTGCCTGGGGGCGGACTGGCGTTTCAGATATGCTGTTAGTCGGCTGTATGTGTTCGGCACTTCTGGCATTTTTCCTCGGTTACACCTTAGAAGAACAGAGAGAAAAAGCAGAATTTTCCACAGTTTCTGCATCGCGATTTCCCAATAAATGGTATCTAACTTGTTACGTACTAATTGCCCTAGCAATTCTGGCTAAGGGGCCTGTGGGAATTGTCATACCAGCGCTGATTATTGGCAGCTTCGGGCTGTATTTGGGAAATTTTCGGCAACTTTGGCGAGAAATGCGTCCGGTGTCTGGAATCTTGATTATTCTGGCGATCGCCCTGCCTTGGTTCGTTCTGGTTATTTTAGCCAACGGTCAAACTTATATTGACAGTTTTTTCGGCTATCACAATTTCCAGCGTTTTACTGAAGTAGTCAACAAGCACTCAGCGCCTTGGTATTTTTACTTTTTTGTAGTGCTGCTTGGTTTTGCACCTTGGTCGATTTATTTGCCGGTGGCGATCGCCCGCACCCGTTTTTGGCAGCGCAGTTACTGGCGCCGTCAACCGCGAAGAGATCAATTAAGTTTATTTGCCCTATTTTGGTTCGGCTGTATCTTTGGCTTTTTCACGATCGCCGTAACCAAATTACCCAGTTACGTATTGCCATTACTGCCCGCCGCTGCCATTTTGGTGACGCTGCTGTGGAGCGATATTATTGCAGGTAACGAACCCAAAAACAGGCCGGGAAAGTTAGAAAAAAAACCGAATTCTTTACCGCGAGGGCTATTAGTCACATACATTTTCAATGTTGTATTTTTACTAATTGTAGCCGGAGCAACTTTCTACTGCTACCACTGGCTGGGAGACGATCCGGCAATGCCCAATTTTCCGCAAGCACTTCAGCAGTCGGGATTGCTGATTGTCGGCGGTGCGATTTGGATAACTGCTGCAGTGGCGATCGCACTTTTGCTCTGGAAGCGGAAACAGCGCTGGATTTTGGTTGCCAACTTCATCGGCTTAGTAGCATTTATCATCTTTGGTCTCACTCCCGTCTACAATTTAGTTGATATCAACCGCCAGTTACCTCTAAGACAGTTGGCGCAGGTTGTTGTCCAACAAAAACTGCCGGGGGAAGAGTTTATTATGGTTGGTTTCTGGAAACCGAGTCTGGTTTTTTATACCGAAGAACCCGTGACTTACTACCGATCTCTCAAAGGGGCGCTTGATTACCTTAAGGACTCTAAAAACCCAACTTCTCCCTCTATTTTGTTGCTGGGATATCCAGAAAAATTTGTTCAATTGGGATTGCAGCCAAATCAATATCAATTGTTGGACAGTCGGGGCGCTTACCAACTTGCCAGGGTTCCGAGAACAGCATTTCGATAGTATATTTTTATGCGAGTGCGGTGAGCCGATTTATCTGATATTTGGCAGGGCAATCTCCCGTGGTTGCCCGTGAATCGATCGATGGTGCGCCTAGGACTGTAAAAGCTATAATCTACTCAATACCTAAAACCCGAAGCTCGGCGCCGATAATGGTTTCAATTCTCAACAAACCCTCCTCGTTAATCCATGAGATTTGCATTGAAAAGGTCGATCGGTGGAAGTTGTTCAAATTTAGTGAATCGCTGCAACAGCGCAGGTCACAATTGTTAGAGAAGAAGAAGGCCGACCAACTAATGGCAGAAGAGGCAGCGGAACTCGATGCCATTGGGGAATTAGATCGCATCTTTACCCACATCAATGCAATGATGGCGGCTCAAGATGTCGATCGGTGAGCTGACGAGACAGGCGGTTCGAGAAAGAGCGAGCTATTGCTGCGGCAATTGATACTCTGATCAGGTATGATGTTGAAGTTGCGGTACGATTTACTTAACTTAGAAACATAACTTTGGCGAAAGTGCGGTATGATCTATCAATGAGAGTGTTATTATACTGCTAGTGTGGTATAATTAATACTTATATGGCAAGTTCATACTTTAATCGTAAGAAGTCAAATGTCATACTCATCTCTCGCAAACATAGTATTTGCGGTCGGACGAACAGGAGCAAATGGGGTATCGCTGCTTGGTACAGCAACTCTACTCAATAGTCCTGGAAAGTTTGTTACGGCTGCCCATGTTACTAATAAAGATGAGCAGAATCTAGTCGTGGTTGTAAAACCTGATAATTCGAGCATCAAGGACTATCAAGATACTTCTGATGATCGAGTTCAGATGATACCGGTTCGCATTGAAGCTATTGATCCTTTCACAGATTTGTGTATTTTGTCGGCTGATATTGATTGGTTCTCTAATATATCGATGGGTAGCACAGATCTTCTAAATTTTGGCAGTGTTGTTGATATTTTTGGTTATCCTCACGCAGATCATGGAAGATTGGTACTCACTCATCAACGAACTGAGATAGGTGCCAGAATCTTAATTAAAAATGGAATAGTCAAAACGAAGCATGTCGTCCTCAACACTCAGGCTCGCCCAGGTCAATCTGGAAGCCCTATATTCTCTGCACAAACTACAGTGCTTGTTGCTATCCTGATTGGGTCATATGCTCCGGGTGGTGGAGGTGGTATTTCATTGGGTGGAGTAGATCCGCATACCCTCCATCAGACTACTCATGCGGTCTCTGTTGAGTACGTTAGGGAAATGTTGTAGATATGGAAAATAAATTAGAACAATTATTTCAGGTTGATAAGGAAGAGTGGCTCACAACGCTGCCTAAATACCAACAAATAAGGATCAAGGAGCTAGTGGATTCCACTAACTCTTACGAAGAGGCAGCAAAACAGTGGCTGAATGCAATGCCAGAGAACACATTCCCATTTGGAGCCGAACAAGCGAGAAATCTATTTATTGAAAAAGTCCGGGATGAAATTGAAAAATTCTTAAGCGGCGATGAAAAATACGCTGATAAACACAAACAGCTAGTTTCTTCGTCAGAGGTACTACAAAAAACTCTTGTGAGTTCTGTTTCAGCAGCAATCGCCCCAGTAATAGGTACAGCAGCAGTCTACATCATGCCTGTTGTTGTTCTTGTATTCATGACAATGACTAAGATTGCGGATCAACCCATTGTTATTGCAGGACAGAGTAGCAATGCAGTGTTATTTTCTGAAGCTGACTCGGCATCGGTGCAAGAAACACTGTATCTTCTCTCAGTGCCAGGGATGCGGGAATCGATTCTGGAAGGAATGGCAACGCCGATCGAGGAGTGCGCTAGGGAGTTGGAGTGGTGAATTGGAATCTGGTATATACCAAACAGGCACAGAAAGATGCCAAAAAGCTCGCTTCTAGCAATTTACGAGACAAAGCGCAAGAGTTACTCGACATCATTCAAACCAATCCGTTTCAGAATCCGCCACCCTACGAGAAATTGGTGGGAGATTTGGAAGGTGCATATTCACGGCGAATCAACATTCAGCATCGTCTGGTGTACGAGGTGATTGAGTCCGAGAATACGGTAAGAATTTTGCGGATGTGGACGCATTATGAGTAGTGTTTCTCACAGGTTAAGCAATACAGGAGGATTGCGATCGCCCTTGAGACTGGTAACTAGGCCCACCATACGTGCCATAATCAGCGATATTCTCTGGTATGCGATCGCCCGAAACTATGGATGCGCTAATCGGCAAAAGTTTACAAGGTGGAAAATACACCCTCGAACAAGAACTGGGACGGGGCGGCTTTGGAATTACCTTCCGGGCCAATCACCGGTACTTAGGACAGCCTGTAGTCATTAAAACCCTCAACGAATCTCTGCGGCGCGATCCAAATTTTGCCGAATTCGATCGCAAGTTTCAAGACGAAGCGAGGCGATTGGCATCCTGCGTCCATCCGAATATAGTCCGCGTCAGCGACTTCTTTGTAGAAGACGGACAGCCTTACATGGTAATGGACTACATTGCCGGTCAGAATTTGGGAGAGGTAGTCGCTGGAAACAATTCCCTCCCAGAAAATCTGGCAATTCTCTACATCACTCAAATTGGGGCTGCTTTGAAAGCAGTTCATCAAAAAGGCTTGCTGCATCGAGATGTCAAGCCACAAAACATTCTCCTGCGCCAAGGTACCCAAGAAGTAGTGCTGATCGATTTCGGCATTGCCCGCGAGTTTACAGCAGGTGCAACCCAAAATCACACTAATATGGTGTCCGACGGCTACGCGCCGCCAGAACAGTATTTCGCCCAAGGAAAATATACCCCCGCCACAGATGTTTATGGTCTGGCCGCGACGCTTTATACTCTGCTGACAGCACAAGTGCCAGTGGCTGCAATTCTCCGTACCAGCCAGCCGATGCCTTCACCCCGCGACTTGCGGCCTGAGTTAAGTACGACTGTCAGTCAAGCTGTGATGCGGGGGATGACTGTAGAAGCTCAAAATCGCCCTGGAAGCGTAGATGAGTGGCTGGGTCTGCTGCGCGGGCAGTCGCCGGACACCGGGCCGACGGTGGCGGTGATGCCGGGACATGGCGCTCAGTCGCCTGCAAATGTGAGAACAGCGCCTGCTGTGGTGTCTTCTGGGGGCAGCAACCGCAAGATTTGGTTGATTTTGGGGTTCGTGGCGATCGCCCTGTTAGTTGCAGGTTTGGTCGGTGTTGCGAGGGTTTTCCTCAACCGGCAACCTTCCGAACCCGCACCGGTAGCGAAGGACGATCGCACTTCGGCCCCAGCAGATCCAGACGCGCGCGTCAACCCCGCACCAATTCCCACTTCCACGCCCGCACCGGTTCCGACTCCCAGAGAAACTCCGCCGCCTGCTGCAGAAACTCCAACACCTTTCTCGCCTTCTCCAACACCCGCCCCTTCTCCAGAGGCTGTCGAACCCACACCAACAGAAAAACTTGTTGATAAAGAGTTGCCGCCCGATCGATCGCCCGCACCCAGCGACCAACCGACAACCAGCAATCGGAGGAATCCCGCAATCCCCGGATATGCCGTTGGTACGCCGGAAAGTCAGATTTTAGCGGAATTGGGACAACCCACGGACTCTCAAGGTCGGGGCTATTGGCCCAATACTCGCACCGCACTTTACGAAATATTGCCGAACCGAATTACTCTCGGCTACATTTACGATCGCGATTCCGACAAATTAGTGCAAACAGAGGGTTCTTTTGCCCCGTCGGTGGACGATTTGGTAGTCAAAACCGCCTTAAACGGGATGGTGGGCGGCGCAAGCCGGGAGATTTTGCAGGGGTTCCGAGATGTGCAGCAGCGCCGGACAAATCGGTTTACATTTAGGAAGGGTTCGCTCTCAGGTACGATCGAACGCAACGAGCGCGATCGGATTTACATCGGCGTTTGGGACGAAAATTTGCATTAATCCAGGACGATCGACCTAAGTTCGGTGCGTCAGACTGAAATTATCTGCGTCAATCAGTGTTTATCCGCCTGAAATCTGCGGTGAATGTATCGATCGACGACTTGTGCAAAATCCCCAATCCAAAATCCCCAATCCAAAATCTTCAATCCAAAATCGATTGACGTTAAACAAAATCTTCGCTATGATAAGAGAACACGAGGGGCTGTAATGGTTTCGACAGGGTGGCGAAAGCTGCTCCGTGATGCAGGTCGAGAGGGAGTCTACTCTCGCTAATATCGGCTCAAACAAAATAGTAAATGCGAACAACATCGTTCCTTTCGCTCGCAAAGCCGTAGCTGTAGCCTAAAAACTTCTTGAGCTTGGTTTAGAGTGTATGCAGCTTAACTCCGTTAACAGCAGCATAACAACCCCCAACGGATGCCCTAGCTAAACGTTTCTAGTCGTCTAGCCGGGAAAGCAATCACTAGAAAATCCCCCCATTTGGGATAAAGATGGTTCCCGCCCCAAGGATTAGAGGGGATAAACCTGTGAACGATCGGAAGGTAAATACCCATTTTGGACGGCAGTTCGATTCTGCCCAGTTCCATCGCAAAGGTGACGTAAAATCAATGGTTTAAGCCATTTGAAAGGCACTTTACAACATTAAAAGGGCCCAGAGTTAACTCTGGGCCCTTTTGTTTGGGCTAGATCTCGCTCAGAGGACTAAACAACCAGGGGTAGTCCAGAAACCGGGTTTTTGCCAAAATACTTCGTTACAGATGGCAGAAACGCATAAAAACCCGGTTTCTTTGGTATTTATGCCTCTAGCACTAAACAACCACGGGCAGTCAGCCAACAGCCAACAGCCAACAGCCAAAAGTCAACAGCCAACAGCCAACCATCAACCATAAGTTACCGCTCATTAGCCAACCTGGGATCTCAGATAATTAGAACTTTACCCCGTCCGTGCGTTCTGCGGGGCTGTCGGGCGATATACTTATAGGCGGTAAAGCATTAAAAATCTTTACAAAGACCCGCTCCCTAAGCCTGCTCCTACGAAGGACTGGTGAAAAATTATATGGCGATCGCTCATTGATCTGGAAACATGAACCCAGGAATTGACTTACAAGGAAGTTTCGTAGAAGCCCTGATCGATTTGGGCTTACCGGCGGACATCGCCCAAGTGCTTTGGCTACCTTTGCCGATGGTACTGATGGTTGTCGGTGCCGTCTTCGGGGTACTGACAAGCGTCTGGCTGGAGCGGAAAATTTCCGCCGCAGCTCAACAGCGGATCGGCCCGGAATTTATCGGCCCTCTGGGAGTGCTAGCACCCGTTGCCGACGGGCTGAAGTTGGTATTCAAAGAAGACATTGTACCGGCAAAAGCTGACGCGCTGCTGTTCACGCTCGGGCCGGTCATTGTCGTGATTCCAGTGTTTTTGTCCTACTTAATCGTCCCCTTCGGAGAGCATATGCTGATCGCCGACATTGGGACAGCAATATTTCTCTGGATTGCTCTTTCTAGCATTCAGCCGATCGGCTTACTGATGTCGGGCTACGCTTCTAACAACAAATACGCCCTCCTCGGCGGACTCAGAGCAGCCGCTCAATCCCTCAGCTACGAAATTCCTCTAGCTTTGGCAGTATTGGCAGTGGTGATGATGTCCAACAGCCTCAGTACGATCGACATCGTACAGCAACAAGCCGGCTACGGCATCCTCGGCTGGAATGTCTGGCGACAACCCGCCGGTTTCCTAATTTTCTGGATCGCAGCCCTCGCAGAATGCGAACGGTTGCCCTTCGACTTGCCGGAAGCAGAAGAAGAATTGGTAGCAGGATATCAGACTGAGTACACAGGCATGAAATTTGCTCTGTACTACATCGCTTCCTACGTTAACCTCGTCCTTTCTTGCCTGCTAGTAGCAGTTTTGTATCTCGGCGGTTGGGAATCTCCCATTCCTGTCGGAGTCCTCACCAATGCCCTGGGATTGAGCGAAACGACCCCTTGGTTGCAGGTACTTACTGGCTTGCTGGGCATTACCATGACCATGCTGAAAGCCTACTTTTTCCTGTTTCTGGCAATTCTGCTGCGCTGGACTCTGCCACGAGTTCGGATAGACCAATTGCTCAATTTGGGATGGAAGTTTTTGCTTCCCGTTGCTTTAGTTAATTTGCTATTAACCGCAGCTTTGAAGCTTGCCTTTCCCTTTGCTTTTGGCGGTTAATTGATAATAGGTAAAAGGCCATAGCTAACACAAATTAGCTGTTAACCAATTACCTGTTATCAATTAGTAATTACCAAAAACTCAAGTACAGAGAGAGAACACAATGCTAAAATTCCTCAATCAAGTAGGCGAATACGCCAAAGAAACTCTTCAAGCTGCCAAGTATATCGGTCAAGGGCTATCTGTTACTTTTGACCACATGAGACGTCGGCCGATTACGGTGCAGTATCCTTACGAAAAACTAATTCCTTCGGAACGTTTCCGGGGCAGAATTCATTTTGAATTTGACAAGTGCATCTCCTGCGAAGTCTGCGTTAGGGTGTGTCCGATCAATTTACCTGTGGTGGATTGGGAATTTAACAAAGAAACTAAGAAGAAACAGCTCAAGCACTACAGTATCGATTTCGGCGTGTGTATCTTCTGCGGAAACTGCGTAGAATATTGTCCGACTAATTGTTTGTCGATGACAGAAGAATACGAGTTGGCCGCTTACGAGCGTCACGAGTTGAATTATGATAACGTGGCTCTCGGACGTTTGCCCTACAAGGTTACAGATGATCCGATGGTGACACCCATGCGGGAATTTGCTTATTTGCCGAAAGGTGTCATCGACCCCCACGAAGTTTCCTACACCGATCGCCGCGCAGGTCTCCGTCCAGAGGAAATTGTCGAAAAGTAAGTAATTAGTCATTAGTCAGTAGTCATCAGTCATTAGTGAAATAACCAATGATTAATGACTGCTAGCTAATGAGTGAAAACCAACAATAGAAAACTAATGATTGAGGATTAAAAATTGTGAATCTAGCCGAAGGGGTTCAACTTGTTTCATTTGGCATACTCTCTGTAATGATGATTGCAGGAGCATTAGGAGTAGTTTTATTCTCCAACATCGTTTACTCAGCATTCTTGCTGTGTGGAGTATTTACCAGCATTGCGGGTTTGTACCTGTTGCTAAATGCTGATTTTGTAGCAGCAGCGCAAGTATTGATTTATGTTGGCGCAGTTAACGTCTTAATTTTGTTCGCCATCATGTTGGTAAACAAACGAGAAGACTTCCGCGTAATTTCCAACGCTTGGGTTCGTCAAGTAGCAACGGCAGTGGTTTGTGCTGGTTTGTTTGCGCTTTTGGGTACGATGGTAGTGTCTACTCCTTGGGCGATCGTGCCGATAACAGGAGCACCGGCTGAAAGTTCGATTGTAACGATCGCCAAACACTTCTTCACAGACTACTTGCTACCTTTTGAATTAGCCTCACTGTTTTTGTTGATGGCAATGGTAGGAGCAATTGTCTTAGCCCGCCGCGATTTCTTTGCGGATGAACTGTCAAGCAAACAATCAGAAACACCAGCTTTCAGCTTGCCAGAACGGCCGCGCGAATTAGTTTCAGCAGGTGATGTTTCCTCACCCGAAACAAAGTAATTCGAGGGTGTTTGTGGCGCACCTAATTTTGCGTAGGATTCGCCACAAGCACCTCATGGATTTATGCAAGAAGTCCGATCTGTCTGTTTTGTAGTAATTTTAACTGAAAGCAACTCAAAAAATTTATGCAACTGCAACTCCAGTATTTCCTGTTATTAGCTGCTGCACTTTTCTGCATTGGGATTTACGGTTTAATTACCAGCCGAAATGCAGTGCGGGTGTTGATGTCGATCGAGTTGATGCTAAATGCAGTCAATCTCAACCTGATGGGTTTTTCCAACTATCTTGACCCCGTACAGATTAAAGGTCAAGTATTTACGGTGTTTGTACTCACGGTAGCGGCTGCTGAGGCTGCTGTCGGTTTGGCGATCGTCTTGGCGATTTACCGCAACCGCAATACGGTAGATATGGAAGAGTTTAATTTGCTGAAGTGGTAATTCGTAATTAGTCATTAGTCATTAGTCATCAGTCATTAGTCAACACTTCGGAAAGTTATACTCGTTACCAGGCTAGAGCCTGGTAACGCATATCCGGAGGCTCTGCCTCCCTTTCCCCAAACGAGGCAGAGCCTCTGGATCTAGATTCCTTTCGCTAGAGCCTGGGAACCAGTGAATTAATCAATAGTCATGAGTCATCAGTCATCAGTCATTAGTGACAAAGTAATGCAGATTAAAGACTGATGACTAAGGACTAAGGACTAAGGACTAAGGACTAATAACTAATGACTTCTAGTAATTTCCAGAGTAATTCTGCCGCCGAAGTCAGGGATGGGAGCGGCAGGTTTGGAGAGTTGGAGCTTAACTTTTTCGACTAAAGGTAGTTCTAAAAGCTCTTGGACGATCGCATCTGCTAGCTTTTCTATCAATAAAAACTTAGAGTTTTTGACAAGCTGTTGGATCAGAGTAATTGCACTTCGGTAATCGAGAGTAAGTTTAATATCATCGCTTTTTCCGGCGGGCGACAAATCGAGCCAGAGAGTGACATCCACTTCAAACCACTGCCCCAAAACTTGTTCTTCTGCCAGATAGCCAGTGTAGCCGTAACAGCGAATTCCTGTAAGTTGAATAGAATCCATTTTGCAATAAACTAAAAGTGCGTTGCCTAACCAATTTGTATTAAACCAGATAAAGTTCTCTTTCTCTTCCCTCTCTTTTTTTGCCCTTTTCCTTCTCCCTCTGCGCTCTTTGCGCCCTCTGCGGTTCAATCGCTCTTAATTCTATCTTAAATATCAAAACTGTTCTCCCTTCTCCAATCTATCCAGAAATTTCTCAGCAACTTCATACCATTTCCGCCTGATCGGTGCATCTTCGGGCTTTTCTGTCAATGTACGACCTTGTAATTCTGGATATTTATTGTAAAACAATTCATCTACTTTATTATAAAAAATATCCGGCTCGATATTAAGATTTTTGCGACGCTTGCCAATCTTTTCTTGACGAGCGATTTCTGCATCCAAAGACTTATCTGAAGAAGGCTGCAGGTCTGTAAATTTTGGAATTTCCGGCAATTTGGGGAGACTAAAACCAGATGTAATCGCACTAAAAGCTATAATTCCCGGCAATAAAACTACGCTTAAACTCGCTATTGATTTCCAAGGAATTAACTTAAATTTGCTGGTGTTGCTGTTAACAACTGGATTGTTTTGCACAACAGGAGGGTTAGGGCTGTTGTTGGTAGCTGTTTGAGTGCTGTATTTGAAGGGGCGACCGACAAAGTTCATTGTCACCATTTGGGAGATGATGCTGCCAATTTGGGATAATTTTGGGTCTTTGAGTGCTTCGCGGACTTCTTTTGCGGACTGGTAGCGATCGCCCGGTTGTTCTGCTAGCATCTTATCCAACACTGCGGCTAAATTTGGACTGACTGTGACGCGCGATCGCCAATCCCAAGTTTTGTTATGGATATCGTACAATTTTTGAGGCTTTTTGCCACTTAGCAACACCAAAGCCGTGACGGCTAAAGCGTACAAATCGCTAGCGGGAGTAACTTTTCCCAGTCGCATTTGTTCGGCGGGCGAATAACCTTGTTTGCCGATCGCAGTATCCGATTGTCCCCTAAACTGAAATAGGGCAGTTGCTGCGATTTGCTTGACTGAACCGAAGTCAATTAAAAATGGCAGTTTGTCAGCATTGTGCTGGATGATGTTGTCGGGGGAAACATCGCGGTGAATTAAATTTTTGGAATGAATGTATTCTAAAACGGGTAAAATTTGAAATAGCAGTTGAGTAACTTCAGCTTCGGTAAAATTGTTACCTTGCTGTTGGCGAGATATAAGTATTTGTTCGTAGGTTTCACCGGGGATGTAGTCTTGGACTAAAAATAATGATGGATTACCGCCCAAATCGGTGCGAAGCAGTTCTCGAAAGCGGGGAATTTGCGGGTGTTGGAGGTTGTAAAGCATATTCGCTTCGCGATCGAACAATTCGGCCGCTTTGGGGCTTTGAACAACCGGGGAAAATTCTTTGAGCACGCAGTTTTCGCCGTAGCGGTTGATATCTTCTGCGAGGTAAGTGCGCCCGAAGCCGCCGCGGCCCAATTCGCGGATGATGCGGTAGCGTTTTTCGAGGGTGGAACCAGGGGCGAGGAGGGATGAGTTTGACATAAACAACGGTGGATTGTTCGAGTTGAGGAGTCCCGGAGCACAGTATAGCTTATTTCAGCTAAGTTTGGTTGAATGGGAGGGCGATCGATCGTTTGTTTTCAGGATAGATGAAGGAGAAGAGACATTTTGCTTAAGAGCGAGTATCTTGTTTTAAACTATTTAATGCTGAGATAATATTTTGAGCTAATTTTAAAGCATAGTTGACATCTTTTTGTAAATTAAATATAGTATCTGCATAATCAGCTTTATTTCTAAGCTCTCTTAATCTACTTAAATTTTCCCCCGTTTTTATCATTTCTTTGTTTTTAGATTTGTGAAAAATGAATTCCTCAGCTACATATTGATGCTCATTGATGTTTGAACTGTTTTTGCGAGATAGTCGGGGGTCTTTTTCAATATCGCGCAAGTAGTTTCGCGACAAGCAGAAAACTGCATAGTAAGCTCTACTTATAGCAGAACGTAATTTAGCTTCAACATCGTCTGAATCGCTCGACAAAGCCGCTAACTCGGTTGCTAAATTCAAATACTCAGACCAATCAAATTTCATTTGATTCCCATTCTAGATTAATATGCAGCTTATTGTTAGTCACAGAGCTTACAGCTTCTATCCACCAAGTCTCATCCAGAATCATTAATTTATCAAAAGCTTCATCGACTTCGAGTTTAGTATAGATATTAATCCAAAGAGTTTGACTTCCGGCTATTTCCGGGTCTGTTTTGACTTCTAATTCTAATCTTTCGCCAGGAAATAGGGTGGTAATTTGATCGTGAGCTTCAATAATTAAGGATGTAATTGTTTGTTGATCGATGATGAATTTAAAAGTTTCCCGTGAATCGGGGATGGTGTAGAGGGTTCTGATCAGATTAAATGAATTAATTAAATCATCAAAGGCTTTGCTCTTGACACCTGCATCTTGAGTAATGGTCATAAAGCTAGATGGGGAGAGGAGTTTGACTGTTTAAATTATAGTCGATATAAATTTTATGCGTTAAAACATCACTTGGGACAGTTTCAGGGCTTACACATGGGGCTAGAAACCCGGTTTCTACGAGTTTTGCGTTTGGTAACGAGAAATATAGAAAGAAACCGGGTTTCTGAAATCGCGAGTGCGATCGATAATTTGTGAATCGGCAAATCGCGATCGGGGCGATCGCACTATTGTATTTTTCCCAAGGTAATTCCTGCACTATCGATTCTCTTTTCTGAATGTTATAAATCTTTATACATCGCGTTTTTTTATTCCCAGTCTAGTTCAAATATACCATAAACCTTCTGCTTATAACGCTTCTCTGAATCCAGATTTACTAATTGCCAGTCGATGACCTCTCCATCTTCGTTTAAATACACCTCGGCACCACGTGGATATTCTTGCCCGTCGATCGTATGCACAGCAGACAGCACGATTACACTAAGTTTACCGTCGGGATACCGCCACACAACAAACTGCGAACAGCAAGGAAATCCTTCGATTGATCGATCTGCGTCTAGTTTCTGGGAATACTCCAACAATTTGCCAGTTTCATCAAAAGTCAGACGGCTATCTAACGGGTACAAAACTCCATCTATTTGAATATCGCAAGCTAGCGAAGCATTCAGCAACTGACCATTTTCGTGCAAGTAGACTATACGGTCACCAGGACAAGGAATACCATCCAAAACACTTGTCTGGGATAGCCAGCAGAGTTTAAGCCGTTCGGAAGGAAAAAAAACTAAACTACGATCGCCCAAACAGGGAATGCCCTGAATCACGGCATCGCTGGCAAGTGTAGCATCATGAACGGAGCCATTTGGGAAAAATTCAGCATCCTCATCTAGGAATTCTATACCATTTACTATCATTATCCCTGTCACCTTATAAAAAAAGTCAACTACTGACATACACCAACTCTAATCATCATCAGTGCGACTTTATACCACTGTTGGAAAAATCAGTCCTCCCTAATGGGATAAATTATTTTCTCAGTTTCAGAGCCATCTTCATTATCTGTTATAAAAGAATGAAACTCTACTATAGGGACATCATTTTCTTTTTGCAACCTCAAAATTTCCCAAACAGCAGGGTTATCTTGTACCTTAGTTGTGATGACCATCAGCCAATACGATTTTTCTAAACCTCGAACGAGTCGTTCAGCAATTGTATTTTCACCTTGATCCCAGAATGTAGTTGTAATTATTTTGGTGACACTTGCTTCATCATCAATTATCCTTAGTGTAGTATTTGATACCTGTTTACGATCTACATTTAAGTAATCAATTACTTTATCGTATTTTGGGACACAATCCCATCTGATTGTCTCATCTAGATATAAATCAAAATAATTCTCAGGTGACATTTCAATAGTATGCCACTGAGTATCATTAATGAGCTTGTAGTCTATAAAAATAGAGACTGACATTAGTTAACTCCGTTTAATAAAGACGGAAGTCTTCACTACAAACGTCATAACAACTCCCGATGAGTAAATTCCCGAGCATCTTTCCCGACATAACTCGCAGCAATATGACCATCTCCAACAACTCGATACTTATAGGTAATCAAACCCTCTAAACCAACAGGCCCGCGAGGCGGCATTTGCTGCGTGCTAATCCCCACTTCTGCACCGAAACCGTAGCGAAAACCGTCAGCAAATCGAGTCGAACAATTGTGATAAACTCCAGCCGCATCGACTGCATTTAAAAAAGTTTCGGCGGCTTCGCTATCTTCGGTAACAATCACATCTGTATGTCGGGAACCGTAGGTGTTGATGTGATTAATTGCCTCTTCCACAGAATCTACTATTTTGATTGATAAAATCAAATCGCTGTATTCTGTAGACCAATCTGCTTCTGTCGCTTCGGCAATATTTTCTAAGATGCGGCGAGTTGGTTCGTCTCCCCGCAATTCGACTTTTTTCTGCTGCAAAGCTTCCGCAACTGCGGGCAGAAAAATGGGGGCGAGATCCTTGTGAACTAACATAGTTTCAATAGCATTGCAGGCGGCGGGATATTGAGTTTTGGCATCTACAGAAATCTCTACAGCTTTCTGAATATCCGCTGCTTTGTCTGCGTACAAATGACAAATTCCGTCGGCGTGTCCCAACACGGGAATCCGGGTATTTTCCTGCACGAAACGCACGAAGGAATTAGAACCTCTGGGAATAATTAAATCTACGTATTCATCCATTTTCAGGAGTTCGATTGTTTCTTCCCGCGTGGTGAGCAACTGCACGGCTGCGGGATTAACCGCTGTTTCTGCTAATGCTTGATGGATGACTTTTGTCAAGATTTCGCAGGAACGAACTGCTTCTTTGCCGCCTTTGAGAATAACGCCGTTGCCCGATTTGATTGCCAAGGATACTATCTGAATTAAGGCTTCTGGACGCGCTTCAAAAATAATGCCCAAAACGCCCAAAGGACAGGTTACGCGCTTTAGGATTAATCCTGCATCTAATTCGCGGTGGATTTGCACGGCACCGATGGGATCGGGGAGTTTGGCAACATCTCGCACGCCTGCGATCGCACTTTTCAACTTGCTCTCATCCAACTTCAGGCGATCGTACAGCGGTTTAGCAATTCCATCCGCCTGGGCCGCCTTGCAGTCAGCAGCATTCGCCGCTAGAATATCCGCAGCAGCAGCTTCTAAAGCTTTAGCAACAGCCTCAATCGCTTGATTTTTGAGATTGGCGGACAAAACTGCCAATTTTCTAGCAGATGCGCGCGTTTTTTGGGCAATTTCAATAATCGACATAGCAGTAAGTTTTAAATAGTTTTCGGTTTTGAGTTGAGAATTGAATCCCCACAAATAAATTTAGCGGGCGGTTTTCACTCTTAAAAAAACAGACGAAATTATATATTTTTGTTGAGACTCCTTACCGCGATCCGTACTGACAGGTTAAAACAGTGAAGTATAGATAAAATCCCACGGCGATTACCATTTGTCAATAACCTTTGGAGATTATTATGCCATCTCAAGCTCCTTTACGCAAGGCAGGGCGATCGCCCAAAGCCGGTGTTAAACTTATACAGAAAACTGGCGGAAACCTCGTTTTAGCTTCCGGCGTCACCATCACCATGTTATTTGGTATGGTGTTGGCGCTATCCTTAGCCTCAGTTTTGATTATCAACAGTCCCGATCCAGTCACCGGATTGGCGATCGCACTTCCGATGACCCTAATTTTTAACATCGCAGCTTTTTTTCTATCGCCTTACTTGATGGACTTAACCCAAAATTGGCTTTACAATACTCGCTGGGTTTCCCTAGCAGAAATTGAAAACCTCAGTCCCGAAACAGCGAAAGTTATTAAGAAGGTTTGCAAACAGAAAAAACTGACTCAGCCACGGTTAGGAATTATCGACGACCAAAACCCCAC
Source organism: Tychonema sp. LEGE 06208 (assembly GCF_015207505.1). Taxonomy (GTDB): domain Bacteria; phylum Cyanobacteriota; class Cyanobacteriia; order Cyanobacteriales; family Microcoleaceae; genus Microcoleus. The sequence goes on along the minus strand of NZ_JADEWT010000129.1, from coordinate 1,681 downwards.
TGCTTTTACCTACGGTTCCTTTCCTAACAGCGCTCGCTTAGTCGTCAGTCAAGGTCTTTTCACCTATTTAGACGACGATGAAATTGCCACTGTTTACGCCCACGAACTCGGTCACATCGTCCACTGGGACTTTGCAGTCATGACCTTAGCTTCGACTTTAGTGCAGATTACTTACTTAATTTATACCTTTGCCAGACGCATGGGTCGAAATGGAGGCGACAAAGCTAAAGATTTGGCAGGTAATGTAGCTGCTGTTGCTTATTTGTTTTATATTGCAGGCACTTATTTATTGCTGTATTTGTCGAGAACGCGAGAATATTTTGCCGACCATTTTGCCGCTGAAACTACCGGAAACCCCAACGCTTTATCCCGCGCTTTGGTAAAAATTGCTTACGGTATTTTGGAAGAAGGACAAAGAGGAACGGAACCCAGCCGCTTATTAGAAGGAACTCGCGCTTTAGGCATTTACGATGCCAAAGCTGCAACTTCTACTGGTACTGCTTACCGGATTGCGTCGGAACCCGAAAAAATTGGGCGAGTGTTTCTGTGGGATATGTTTAATCCTTGGGCTTGGTGGATGGAGTTGAATTCAACTCACCCGCTAACTGGTAAGCGAGTTCGCGCTTTGAGCAATTACGCAGAACAATTGGGCTTGAATATTGAGTTTGATATGGGCAGAATTGTCGGGGAATGCCGCAATTTGAGCAAGCGGAAATTGTACGGCAATTTTGTGTTCGATTTGCTGCTGTACAGTGCGGAAACTCTGGGCTTGGCGGTGGGTTTTGCGATCGGCATTTCGCTGTCTGCTGCGAATCAGATGATGATAGTTGCTTGTCCTTTGATCGGTTTGGGTACGGGAATTTTGCTCAAAACTTTGGTAATGTTTCCAAATTACACAAAAGCAGAACAATTGGATGTTTTAACCTTAATGTCTGACCCCTATGCAAGTCCTTTGCGCGGTCAACCTGCGAAACTAGAAGGCGAATTAATTGGTCGCGGCGATGCGGGTTATGCGTTTGGTTCCGATCTAAAATTGCAAGACAAAACGGGAATGATTTATCTGCGCTATGCTTCTCGTTTTGGGCCGATTGGTAATTTTCTGTTTGGGATGAAACGGGTTAAAAGTTTGATTGGTATGGATGTTAGCGCTTTGGGTTGGTTCCGCCGGGGTGTCGCGCCTTGGATGGATTTGATTCGGGTTGAAAGCGATAGCGGTACGACGGTTAGCAGTTATCACCGTTTCTGGTCTTTTGTGATGGGGATTGGTGCGATCGCGATCGGTATTGCTTCTCTATTCGTGTCATTTCCAGCTTAAAAATATAAAGGATACTCCCAGACACAAAAACTCGATCTGTAGGCTGTGCAACGCGCACCTTACCATTTTTTTCTTTGAAAGTTTGTAACTGGTTGCTGTGGAAGAGTCTGGGAACCCATCTAATATCAAATCCGGTAGCATCGGAATGATTCATATATATATCCTCTCCCTCTGTGTACTCTGTGTACTAATAAGGTTAAATCACCTGACGATGCAAGCGGAAACGATATAACCGCCGGAAAAATGATTGTTAGCGGGCGATTTTCTGTTTTTTTGAGGGGTAATTGACCAGATAAGCTGTTGTGCAAATAAACATTGTATATTTCGACGATCGATCAAAAATCTTCTCCCTCTCTCCCCCTCTCC
>NZ_JADEWT010000128.1 GCF_015207505.1 Tychonema sp. LEGE 06208 | reverse complement strand
ACTTTCGGAGTTAGCTATGGCAGAAATTGAAACCCAGATTCATCGTCTCCCCAATCTTCACAAATGGTTTGTAGAAATTTTCGCTAAACCCACATAGCTATTGGATCATTCTTTTTGTGGAGGTCTCATAGGGCTGTGTTTGGACTGGTTGAATTTAATCTCTGCTGGCTTCACGAATACGTATTTTACGAACCGATGAAAGTCTCGTTACCGAAGCGTGCTAAGGAAGAAAAGAAAGCAGTTTTTTGGGGCTAGAATTTTGATTGATTCGATGCTATAAATTGTTGTCAAAAAAATGAATCTCAGAAGCGATAAAGCTGCAGAGATACAGAAAAATAGCGTTTTGATTTATTTTTTTGATTATGGGTTGAGAGACTATTGATGTCAAACCTTATGTTCAATCAATAGTTAAAAAGTCGTTTCATCCCCTAAATTAAAGCGAAAATCAACTGGTTTTCAACCATTTCAGGATTCTTTAAAATACTTTTCAAGGCGTGAAGAAAGATTATTTTCTGGATGCAGCCACAACACATTTTCTGTCATCTGATTATCTGTAAGCTTAGTTAATTGGAGGTGATGTCGCAACCCAGAACGTTTGGTAGAGATATTCAAAGGTTGATAGCCGTAATTTTGCATAATTTCGCAAAGTTCTTTGACACTGAAACCGCCCCTTTCTAGATGTTCCGGCACTACCTCTGTCAGGATTACTGGATGCAGGCGTTGAATTGTGCGATCGAGCCCTCGAATTACCAGGGGTTCAAACCCTTCTACGTCAATTTTAATAAAAGTGATGCCTGGTAATTCTTCAGGCAAAATGTCATCTCCGCGATACACGGTTAGTTGATACTGGTTGGAAATTAGCGACTCATCTTGTTGAGGGATTTTTGTAAAAGTTCCCATCCCCAACTCTTCATTGACTACAGTTAGTGTTAGTTCGCTTTCTCCTTCGGCAAGACCGCAATTGTGCAGGGTAACTTGCTGCAATTCATTGTTACTCACATTCGCCTGCAATCGCTTAAAAACCAAAGGATTTGGTTCAAAGGAATGTACAGTTCCTGTCGGAGTAACACACCGTGCTGCCATCAGAGTAATCATTCCTAAATTAGCTCCGACATCGATAAAACTATCGCCCGGTTTTACGGCTTCGATCATGAATTTTTGGATATCTAACTCGTAGTAGCGACCTAGAAAATATGTCATTCGTTCGTGCCAAGAGGAAAGATCGAGAGTCATCAAATATTGATGAAACTTGCCGCGTATAGTACGGATAGGGGCATCTTTCCACAATTCACTTTTATACCCACCTAAGTTTTCAAATAATTTTCCCCATCCCGGCAGTTCCCGGCGCGTGTAGGGCAAAATCATATAAATTAGTTTGGTGCTTTTCATCTTGATATTTCTCCAGTTCAGTGTCAACAATTTGGTCACTAAGACTTGATCTTTTTGGCAGTCAGAAACTTCAAAATCTTTGAGAGACAAGTTTGTTCCAGAGGTTGTCACCCCGTGAACACAATTATACCTCGAATCCCTAAGCAGTGTCAAAACTTCGAGATGTAAGGATTCAGGTCTGAGATTGGGGAATTAAAGAAGGCTTACCTAACCATACCAATAATGCTTGTAGGTCGATACTCAAATCTTGTCCTGGCACTATACCCGGTGAGGCAGACCCAATCACTATGGCTCCACATTCATTATACTGACATTTGGCTCGTTGATATTGCACTACTTCAATTGGTCTATCTACTAAGCACGCTACCCTAGATTTACTATAACCAATAATGTCACTTAATTCTCTGCTACCACAATGCTCACTCTTAGTCAGGAGTGCTGATTTCATATCTATCTCGCGCAAATCTTTTTCGGGTTTTGCCGATATGTCCTGGCTGTCTCTCTGGTTTACGCTTTGGCTAGAGTTCTGACTATTTTGAGTTATCAAAAGCGGCTGTCTCTGATTTCTGTATCAGATTGTTTGATGGGGATTTTGATGATGTAAAAGCTATTACTTGGCTGTGTCTCTTTGAGTCTTTCGAGTTCTTGTTCTAATTTTTCAATGAGCTTATTTTGTTTTGAAGTAAATTTGAATAGTTCTCCCACTTGAACTGCTAAAATATTTTAATTTTCGTGCTAAAAGCTCTTATTTTTGCTTAAATAAGTTACCATATTTATCACCATAAATTAACTATTTTTGCCCAATATACTATGAGAGTTTGTCTGATTGTGGGATTTTTTGTATTTTACAATACCGAGCAATCCCTTGGATAAACTGTGGAGAATGACGTAGGGATCGCTTAAAATTTAATAGTTTTATGAGAAAATTTATGTCGCCGATAACTCAATTGCAACTACCAACCTGATAAACTGGGTCTTATATAGTCAATAGGACTTACGCCTAATCCTCAAAAACCCGGTTTCTTTCCGTATTTCTCGTTACTCAACCCAATATTTTCGCAGAAACCGGGTTTCTTGGCGCAAGTTCGAGTATAAATAACCAACAGACTGTCAATTAATTTCAATTGAGCATGAGAAAATTTTTAGGATTAGTTGTCTTTGGGATGATAATGGCGATCGCCTCTGTAGCTGTGGCCGCTCAACCTTTGTCCGTCGCCTATCCTCCCGCCAACCACAAAACAATAGCCGATCGCATTTTTTTAATCGGTACCGCCCCCCCAACCGGACAAGTATCGGTAAATGGCCAACAAATTCCGCGCAGCGGGGCGGGCCATTTCGCCCCGACAGTTCCCCTGCAATTAGGCGAAAATGTCTTTACCTTGCGTTACGAAAATCAGCAAGTTCAAATTAAGGTGACGCGGGAGTCGAATCAGCCGGAAGTCCCCGCTGGATTGGCTTTTGCTAAAAATTCCCTGACGCCGAAAGTCGATGTCGCGAGTTTACCGGGGGAATATATTTGCTTTGGGGCGATCGCCCCGGCGAATGCTTTAGTTGCGGTAAAATTGGCTGGCGTTACTATTCCTTTAAAAGCGCGATCGCAAGTCGAACTCCCAGACAACAAATCTGTACTGCTAGGTGAAAATTCCCCGATCGCCAAAAGCAGCATCGAACAGTATCAAGGCTGCGCTATAACTCCCCCAAATCCACCCTTGCTCAAGGGCGAAAATGAGTCTAACTCCTCGCTACCAAAAACAGAAAAAATTGATTTAGGAGTGCCAGTATTTGAGCTAACAATGAACGATCGAACTATCAGCCAGCAAGGTACCGGCAAGATTTCTATTCTCTCCCCCGCAGAGTTAGAAATAGCCGAAGTAACAGCAGATGCTGGTATCGCCAGAACCGGGGCGAGTACAGATTTTTCTCGGATGACACCGCTACCGAAGGGAACGCGAGCAACAGTTATCGGGCGCGAGGGAGAATGGATTCGGCTCGATTACGGTGCTTGGATCAAAGCATCAGAAGTGCAAATTGTCAAGGATGCAGTTCCCGCGCGATCGATTATTCGCAGCGCGCGATCGCGTCAAGTTCCAGGCTGGACAGAGGTTTTATTTCCCTTAGAAATACCAGTCCCAGTCACCGTGCAAGAAGGAGAACGTACCTTCACATTAACACTCTACAATACCACCGCTCAAACTGACATTATTCGCCTCGACGATGACCCAGTAATTTCGAGTTTGGTATGGCAACAAACATCGCCGCTGCAAGTACAATATACTTTCAATCTCAAGTCTGCCCAGCAGTGGGGCTACAAATTGAGATACGATGGCACAACTTTAGTGTTGTCTTTAAAACACCCTCCTGCGAATACCAGCATGATGCCGAATTCGTCAGCAAAACCGCTGTCGGGAATCAAAATTCTCCTCGATCCGGGACACGGCGGGCCGGAAGATTCCGGGGGTGTGGGGCCCACGGGCTATCGCGAAAAAACAGTAGCTTTAATTGTGTCGAAATTAGTGCGAGAAGAATTGGTAAATCGGGGCGCAAATGTGGTAATGACGCGGGTGGAAGATGTCGATTTGGATTTGCCGCCGAGGGTAGAAATGATTCAAAAAGAAGAACCGGCGATCGCAATTTCGATTCATTACAATGCCTTGCCGGATAACGGCGATGCAATTAATACTAAAGGTGTCGGCGCTTTCTGGTTTCATCCCCAAGCCCACAGTTTGGGAATGTTTCTTCACAATTATTTAGTTGCCAATTTGAACCGTCCGAGCTATGGTGTATTCTGGAACAACCTAGCCATGACTCGTCCTGCAGTTACTCCATCTGTTTTAATGGAATTGGGATTTATGATTAATCCCGAAGAATTTGAATGGATTGTAAATCCGACAGAACAGCAGAAGTTAGCCGAGGCAATTGCCCAAGGCATTACCGAATGGTTTGCTTCCATCAAATAACAGTCCAATAACAGTTCGGTCGTTCGGACTTCAGTTTTTCCAACCCGAGGAGATTAAAGAAATGCTAATTTTTACTCAATCAAAAGCCTTTTTCATTGCAGCGGCAGTTGCAACTTTAAGCTTCTCACTTTACAGCTTTCCCGTTTTTGGCAGACAGCAAAATCTTTCTTCCCAAAAAGTAGAAGCTTTAAAAAAACAAACTCAGTGCTCATTTATTACAGGTGAAGGTGGCGCAGTCAACATTCGCAAAGGCCCCGGCAATAAGTACGCGGTTGTAGCTAAACTCAAAAGAGGAGACGGAGTTCGGGCCGTCACCAGACAAGGTGATTGGGTGAAAATTGTGGCGAGATTTTCGGGGAATCCTCCTAATGAAACTTTGACAATCCTTAACGGTTGGGTGAACAATAAATTTATTAATGGTTGTTCTGAAGACCAATTTGACAGGTGGCGGCAATAGGGAATTTAGCGATTTATGATTAGGTAGAGACGGGTTTTTGAGATGGTCAATTATTGGCAGGTATTATCGATCGTCTGGATAGATTAGCAACCCCAACTGACAATAAGGTAATTTTAACGGCCCGGTATTCAACCCGCACCAGGACTTTCGGCTTCGCCCAGCCTCCTGGTGCGGGTGCAAGCTTGTATAAAACCTGGTTTAAACTGCCCGGTATTTTTCACCCAAAAGTGTTGGGTTATATTATTGAATAATTGATGACATAATAGTTGGGATATTGCCTGCACTTGCATTGTTTTTTTGAACTAATATCACTATCATAAATCATGAATTTTAGTCGATCGCTCTCGGTAATTGCCATGCTTTCGATCGCAAGCTGCAACATCCAAACCCCAAAAACTAACACGCAGCCTGCAGAAAGTCGTAGCTTGCGGGGCGGGACGCCATCGCCAATTGCAGCAGCATCTGTTCCGGCCAAGCCAAAGTCGGAGATTAAAGAAGCAAAATTAATTGCTGTCGGCGACATCATGATGCACAGTACCCAAACAATCTCCGGCTACGACGCAAAAAAACAAACATACAATTTTGACAATTTCTTCGCACCAGTTAAAAGCATCCTCTCAAAAGGCGATTGGGTAACGGGAAATCTCGAAACACCCTTAGCCGGCAAAGATGCGGGCGGATATACGGGCTATCCCCTATTCAACGCACCGGCTCAATTACTGGATGCTGCTAAAAAAGCCGGATTTAATATCTTGACAACTGCGAACAATCATGCTTTGGATAGGGGAGAAACAGGCATAATTAGGACGATCGCAAATTTGGGCGATCGGCAAATTGCCTCCACAGGAACAGCCAAATCGAAAGCTACGGGCGATCGCACTTTAATCATCACCAAAAACAATATTTCACTAGCCATGCTAGCCTACAGCTACGGCACAAACGGCATCCCCATACCCAAAGGCAAAGACTACTTAGTTTCCCTAATCGACGAAAAAAAGATCATCAAAGACATAGCCAAAGCCCGCAAACAAGGAGCAGATATAATCGCAATTTCCCTGCATTTTGGCGACGAATATCAGCGACAGCCAAACACCCAACAAAAACAATTAGTGGAAAACCTGCTCAAAGCCGGTGCAGACATCATTCTCGGCAGTCATCCCCACGTCGTCCAACCTTACAAAATCTTTAACTTCCCCGGAAAAAACGGGAAAACCCGCAAAGCTGTAGCAATTTATTCAATGGGAAATTTTATTTCCGGTCAGACTCAAAAATATACCGATTTAGGCGTAATTTTGCAAGTAAATATCCGCAAAAAGCTTCCTGAAAAAACTACAGAAATTACCAGCATCAAAACGATTCCGACTTGGGTACAGCGCTATACTCTGAACAATAAATATAATTATCGGATTCTGCCCTTAGAAACAATTGTCACCCAGAAAAAAGACCCGCTGCTAACAACTTCGCAATATCCAGTTTTAAAAGCATATTTACAAGAAATGAATAATCATCTTAACTCTTTGAATACTGAGAACAAAACAAATAATTAGAAATTGACGCACGGGGGTTAGAAACCGGGTTTTTCTCGACAATATTTCGTTGTCACGCGCAGATTCAGAAAAACCCGGTTTCTTTAGTGGAAGTGCGTAACTTGTGATTTTCAATTCAACTGCTCAACCAACCAAGAAATCGCCCCTTCCACATCAGCAACCCGATCGACATTGGGAATCTGCGGCCGCTGCACCATCACCACCGGAATTCCCAGTTCCCTAGCAGCGACAATTTTTGCATAGGTAGCAGCGCCACCACTGTTTTTGCTGACAATTGTATCAATGCGATATTCTAACAGCAACTCCCGCTCATCTTTCAATGAAAAAGGCCCCCTTGCTAATAACAATTTACCGTTAGGAATAGGAGTGTTTGGTGCAGGAGGATCGATCGCCCGCATCAAGAACCAAATAGCATCCAAACCAGCAAACTCCGCCAATTCCTGCCTGCCAATCGTCAGAAATACCCGCTGAGACTGCCCTGATAAAGCCCTTGCAGCCTCCGAGTGGCTGCCAACTTCAATCCAGCGATCGCCCTCCACCATCTCCCAAGCAGGGCGCACCAGCATCAAATGAGGCACGTTGCACTCAGCAGCAGCGATCGCAGCATTAACAGAAATCCGAGCCGCAAACGGATGAGTCGCATCGATTAATAAGTCGATCGGGCTACAATCCAAAAACGCCACCAGCCCAGCCGCCCCACCAAACCCCCCAATTCGCACCGTACCCGTTTTTGGAGTAAAAGGCTGCTGAGTGCGTCCTGCTAGGGAAGAAACCACCTCAATATCGGCGATTTGAGACGCTCTGGCAGCCAGTTTAGCAGCATCCCCCGTTCCGCCCAAAATTAGCAATCGTTTTTTCATTAAATTATCCTTAGCGACTACACAAACTGGCGGTTAAAACCGCAACTACACAACCAAAGTCCGCCTGCGCCAACTCAAGAAAATCCAGGGTTTTAGAACCTGCGGAGGCTGGTTTTGTTTGTGTAGCTGCGACTTAAGTCGCCGAGACTTTTCTCAAGAAAATCCAGGGTTTCAGAACCTGCGGAGGCTGGTTTTGTCTGTCTAGCTGCGACTTAAGTCGCCGAGACTTTTCCAACATCCCCTAACCAACGCCCGCAATTTCGGTTAATAATATGTTTAGTAAAGTTTCAACTAACAAAAATGATTCGCTCACTTGTCACATTCTTTACAGTATTAATTGTAACCGGGTTAGTTTGGTTGGGAAACATCGCGCCCGCCGCCGCACAATCACAACCCGCAGACATTGCAGCTTCCCAGCAGGAATTAGCAGAACTCATTCAAAAAGCTTTTGAAGCCACAAACGAAGGCAAATTTCCCGCCGCAGAAATTTTCTGGACTCAAATCATCGAAAAATTTCCCTCACAAGCAGCCGCTTGGAGCAACCGAGGCAATTCTAGAGTCAGCCAAAACAAACTGCAACCAGCAATTGCTGACTACGAAAAGGCGATCGAACTAGCTCCCGAAGCCCCCGATCCCTACCTCAACCGCGGCACAGCCCTAGAAGGTTTAGGACGTTGGGAAGAAGCCATCGCCGACTACAATCACGTACTAGAATTAGACCCCCAAGATCCAGCCGCCTACAACAACCGAGGTAACGCCGAAGCAGGTTTAGGAGAATGGGAACCAGCAATTTCCGACTACAACAAAGCCTTTGAACTAGCCCCCGAATACGCCTTTGCTCGCGCCAACCACGCCCTAGCACTGTATCAAAACGGGCAAACCAAAGAAGCAATTCGCAACATGAAAAACATCGTCCGCAGATACCCTCAATTTGCCGACATGAGAGCCGCCCTCAGCGCCTGTCTTTGGGAAGCTGGAAATCGCGGCGAAGCTGAGAGCAATTGGGTAGCCGCAGTCGGCCTCGATTCCCGCTACAAAGACCTCGATTGGGTTGCAAATACCCGCCGCTGGCCGCCAGTTGTAGTCAGCGCCCTAGACAAATTCTTGAACTTAAAATAATCTTAAAGGGAAAGTTATCAGTTGTTATTGGTTAGTTGTTATTGGTTAGTTGTTATTGGTTAGTTGTTATTGGTTATTGGTTAGTTGTTCGTTGTCAGTTGGCAGTTGTTCGTTGTCATGCCAAATCCGGGTTGGCGATCGCCTTTATGAAACAGCCGGGGCAGGCCGACATCGTTTCTGTAGACGCGGTTTCAACCGCCGAATCATCAAGGGGTCTGTTACTTTCCCAACTAACCAATAACAACAAATAACCAACAACTAACCAACAACTAACCAATAACCAATAACTAATAACAACTAACCAATAACTAATAACAACCAACAACTAACCACTGACTAATTCTCGAATCCGCACCGCCGTCAACTCCTCAACATTCCGCAAAACCGCTGCAGCACCTGCTTTTTTCAGCGCTGCACTATAAGCCTCGCAGCGCACAGAATCATCCAAAACATGAGGCGGCAAAATTCCCATACCCAGCCAAACCCGATTTGGTTGCAATTCCCGCGCCTTCACCACCGTGTAAATATCGGCAACAGTATCTCCGGCATAAACCACGGGCAAATTCTTTGCTAAACCGTGCAGGTTTTCCAACTGTTCAATTGCTGCGAAAAGTCCAGTCGGATCTGGTTTTCCCGGTGCATCTTCCATCGCCACCAACACAGGGGAATTTAAACTCAGTTTCCCTGACAAAACATAAGCTGCTTCATCCCGCATCGCCCCGCTAAAAAAGCCCCAAGCAACACCGCCAAGCGTTAAATTTTCTAGGTAAGCCGGACTTAACAGCAGCGGTTCGTCGCAAATGTAACCAGTCCAATTTTGCTCATCGGGCCCGCGATAGCGACTTTGGAAAAAAGCGACTAATTCGTCATAGTTGAAAGCGAGTTGATTTCTCGATCGCCCGATTGCCTCAAAATAACGGCAAACTAACTCAAAAGACGCTTCCCAGTCATTATTCCACACTCCCTCAGACTTCAGAGAGTCGATATCCAGAGAATTTGGGCGAAAAGCACCAGCCGTGAAGTGTTCCACCGCATCCGCGATCGCCCGCCTGTAGGAACCGGACACATCCCGCACCACACCGTCAATATCAAAAACTAAAATAACTCTGTTCACAACTTAATTATCCTGGTAACTGGGGCGAGTTTTGCACAAATTTGATTGATTTAGGGCCCAGAAGGGGCGCGAAACCCAGCCGCGTGACAAAACTTTTAATCACCGATCGCTCATTATCGAACAGAATGTGCTACGCTTAGCGATTGTAGAAATTTTTAACAAATTCTATCGAAACCCTGGAGGTTTGCTTGTCCAAGTTCATCTTAAAAGTTCTCTGGCTAGAAGAGAATGTTGCCCTCGCCGTTGACCAAGTTGTCGGCAAAGGAACTAGCCCGCTGACATCCTACTTTTTCTGGCCGCGCAAAGATGCGTGGGAAGACCTCAAAAACGAACTCGAAGCCAAACACTGGATTGCTGACAACGATCGCGTCGAAATCCTAAACCAAGCCACAGAAGTCATCAACTACTGGCAAGAAGAAGGCAGACGGCGCCCGATGACAGAAGCTCAATCGAAGTTCCCCGAAGTAACTTTTACCGGCAGCAACTAAGCCCAGCTTTTAGTTCCTACCCATATACATTGGCTGTTATGGCTGATGGGATAGAGCACAGAGGCGGAGAAGGCCAAAAGACTTGAATCTTTGCTTTTTCCACCTCGCCGGCCAACATACAATTTAAATGCGCCACAGTCGATCGAGATCCTAACTCCCATTTTCAGAGACACTCGGGTTTAGGGCTTAGTCGATTTGAAATTTGAAATTTGAGACTTATCCAAAATAAAGCTCTCAAATCGGATTTTCTACAATCTAAAAATCCTCAGCTACCAAACAAAATAAATCCAAAATCTGCTTTTTTATCGTCTTAAGTTGTTGTATAATTAGCTCTCATTATTTTACAACTAACAACTAAAAACAACTAACTAAAAACAACTAACTAATAACAACTAACTAATAACAACTAACTAATAACTTCTTCCCGGAACCTATGGGCGCCCAAAGCACGATCGACCAAACCGAACAACTACCGCTGGTAACAAATCCCGACATTCTCCAGCAAGCCATCCTCTACAAAATTAACACTCGCGCCACCGCACGCGGAGAATTAGTTTTCCCCTGCCTGCCGGGAATGCTAAACCACTATCTCCAATCAATTGAAAAACTATTTACCACCCTCGACAGACCCCTGCCAGAAGACCGCAGGGAGGAACTCAAAAAGCTTTTAGCCACTAAATTAGAACAAGGCTACCGCACCTCAACAGCATCAATGCTGATCCTGCAATACGAATCAGTGCAGCCGCCGCAAACAGGCTTGGCCTGCAAAGTGATTGTTACTACCTCAACAGTTGGAGAACAGTATAAAACCTGGGTAGACACCAGAGAACCTCCCCTGTTCGGTTCTCATCCAGATGCAAAATTGATGGCAACGGCTGCTAAATTGGGAAATCCCGATCGCATCCGCATATTAGACGTGGGGGCCGGTACCGGACGCAACACCTTACCCCTGGCGAGATTGGGCTATGCTGTAGATGCGATCGAACTCACCCCAAGCTTTGCAGAACAACTCAAAGCAGCAGCAACAGCCGAAAACCTTCCCGTCACAGTAACCGAAGGCGACGTGCTCGACCCCTTAATGCGGATGAAACCAGCGGGCTACCAACTCGCAGTTGCCGCCGAAGTCATCTCGCATTTTCGTGACAGCGATCAAGTACGGCTTTTCCTAGCCAAAATGTGCGACTTCCTCTCTCCCGGAGGCGTGTTGCTGTTCAGCACATTTTTAACCGTCGGCGACTACCAGCCCGATGCCCTCGTGCGACAAGTTGCCCAACTTTCCTGGTCTACTTTATTCACGCCCGGTGAGCTCGCCGCGGCAATGGAAGGGTTGCCCTTAGTCCCAATATCCAACGAGTTGGTGTGGGAGTACGAACGCCACCACCTACCAGAAACAGCCTGGCCGCCCACCCCCTGGTTTCCCAGTTGGGCAACCGGTAGAGATGTTTTCCCGATGGCAAACGCCCGCCCGCCAATGGAATTGCGCTGGATTTTGTGTCGCCGCAGTTAGTCAGTAGTCAGTAGTCAGTAGTTAGTTGTCAGTAGTCAGTTGTCAGTTGTTAGTTGTCAGTTGTAGAGTGCGCCGCCCTCAAGAATCCCTCAATTCGATCGATAATTTCACAGCGACGCACCTGATACCAAGCTAGCCACCTGGTCCCCCACCCTCAAAAATCCCTAAATTCGATCGACAATCTCACATATTCCCACCTCACAAAGACGGTTGGGCAAACAAATTTTATACTTCTTTTGGAGGAATTTTTTTAATCAATCCCATCGTTTCGAGGCGGACACAGCAATCGAAACCTTTAACAACAGAAGCTAACAGTAACCTCAAATCTTTTTGTTCCCAAATCATCAAGTCGGCTCGCGGTCAAATGTTGCAGCCGATATACAAAAATTCACAAAAATATATATTAAGATATAAACATAACGAAGTTCGATCGCCCCGTGCGAGAAAAACTCGGTTTCCTAGCAGATCCTAGTGTTAGCAAACCTGTGATTTCTTGCGAAAAATTCGATCGCCATCTGGAATCCGTGCAACTACAGTCAAGACCGGAAAAACCTATTCCTCCCGATAGATGACATTTTAGGGGAGTAGAAGTGGCCAATAAATTAACTCGCTAACCGGCGAAACTCCAGAGAAAAAATATGCTTTTAACACGTCCACTACAAGCATTTCGAGCAATCTTCAGGCACAAACCTTCCACAAAAAGCTCGATCGACCAAAAAAGCAGTAAAAATTATTTAGAGGGGAATATTTCTCCCGCTCCAAACCAAGAAAAAGACTGCTACATCCCACTAGAAATGCTGATGAGTAACGCAAAAACCAACTGCACCGATGAAGAAATTACCGCTTGGCTGCGCGGATTGCTGACAATTGCTTGGGCTGACGGCAACTTTGACGAAAACGAGCAAAAAATCATTGCGAACCTAACTCAGGATGAATTACATCCAGTATCTGCTGAGACAGAGTTTGAACCGATTGCGCCAGAGGAACTAGCTGCTGTGTTAGGCAAAGGCACCGCCAACGGGGAGAATTTTTTGAGAACAGCAGTCATGGTAGCCTTAGCAGACGGTACGTACTCGCTGAGCGAAGATGAGGTACTGTACAAGTTTTGCACAGCTTTGGGTCACAACATCGAGGCGATCGAATCTCTGCGACACACCATCGCAGACAGCAACTGCGACCCCCAAGGGCCAAACAGCCAAATAGCCTTTGATTCAAATTCCGTCCCCGCCGGCACACCCCTGTCATCTCCCCTACGCAAACCACACCACAAAAACGTCCTGCAACCGGTTAAAGATTGGCTGGACGGCTGGGAAATTCACGATCCCAAAGTGGCACATTTTGTCTGCAAAATGATTCCGCCACAATGTCCGTTTGAGCGAGATGTTGTATTGTTCGGGCACAAAATCGTTCACATTCCGGCGATGTGCAAGATTAACCCGCTTTACGAACAGTTGGTGGGGATGCGCTTTCGAGCTCTCTGCTATTTAGCAGATGATTGTCAGGAAGATGTATCGTCATATTGTTAGCAGTCATTAGTCATTGGTCATTAGTCATTGGTCATTGGTCATTAGTCATTGGTCATTGGTCATTTAGACATTGCGAAATCTGGGATTAATGAATGTAACGATTAACCAATGACTGCTAATTAGTCCGGGATGCAAAAAGCCGGGTTTTTCTGGAAAAAAGAATCGTTATAGCCATCCGCCCCAGTAGAAAAACTCGGTTTATTCAATTTTTGTGGGTAAGTCCTGCTAATAGCAAATTTGTTGTTAAAATTATATTTTTCCAGCGACTGTAATTCGCGATTAGACTTTTTTAGGCAGCCTCAGCATTCTCAAGAAAAAGAGCAATATTCTACTGGAATCTGGTATTATACTAACCATTAGTGTCAAATTAACGTTAAAGCTAGTATGAGTCTGCTGTTTGACGATTAAGTTATCGATCGCCCAGCAGGAAGAACTCGCTACTCCCCCTTAACGAGGGGAGAACCGGAAGTGTTCAAAGTTCCCCTGATTAAGGGGGATGCGAGGGGGAGCGAGACTCGGATGAAAACGAGAGATACCAAAGGTTTTAGTCTTAAGTTGACACTGATGACTGCTGACTGATGACTAATGACTGTTGACTGATTACTATTGATTAAATTATGCAATTTATCGATCGAGCTGATATTCAAGTCGTGGCGGGTAAGGGCGGCGACGGTATGATCGCTTTTCGCAGAGAAAAGTATGTGCCGGCGGGCGGGCCTAGTGGCGGTACGGGCGGGCGCGGCGGTTCTGTGTTTGTGGTGGCGGTGGAAAGTTTGCAAACGCTGCTAGATTTTCAGTACAACCGGATTTTTAAAGCTCAAGACGGGAAGCGGGGCGCGCCGAAGAATATGACTGGGGCTTCTGGGGACGATCGCACGATCGAGGTTCCCTGCGGTACGGTAGTTTACGATGCCGAAACTCAGGCGATTTTAGCAGATTTGGTGGTTCCCGGACAGACTATTTGTATTGCTCAAGGTGGCAAGGGCGGTTTGGGTAATAAGTGTTTTTTGACGAATTCTAACCGGGCTCCTGATTATGCGTTACCGGGAAAGGAAGGCGATCACAAGTTTTTGCGGCTGGAATTAAAGCTATTAGCTGAAGTGGGAATTATTGGTTTGCCTAATGCTGGTAAGTCAACGCTGATTTCTGCTTTGTCGTCGGCTCGTCCTAAGATTGCAGATTATCCGTTTACAACCTTAATTCCGAATTTGGGGGTAGTTAGAAAGCCGACTGGTGACGGTACTGTTTTTGCTGATATTCCGGGATTAATTGCCGGGGCTCACGAAGGTGCGGGTTTGGGTTATGAGTTTTTGCGACACATTGAACGGACTCGGTTGTTGCTGCATTTAATTGATATTACTGATGAAGATCCGATCGCAGATTACATTACAATTCAGGATGAGTTGAAGGCCTACGGGCGTGGTTTAGCACGGCGGCCGCAGATTTTGGCTTTGAATAAGGTGGATGCGATCGATCTTGAGGATGAGGAAATTGCCAGTGCGATCGGGCGATTGCAAGAAATTAGCGGTGCTCCGGTTTTGTTGATTTCCGCTGTGAGTCGAGTTGGGTTGAATGAATTGATGCACGAAGTTTGGCAGAAACTCGACGAGATGGATGAGAAAGAGGCTGAGGAACTCTCAGCAGTGGGAGTTTTATAGCCCGGTTCTGATTCATGAGTTTTTGCGGTCATCGGTAGGTGTTTTTTTGAGGGGTCAAGCTTTTCGGCTGTATTGCTTGCACAGCAAGGGTTTGAGGTGCAGTGCCGAAAAAAAACGATGACCGCAAACGCTGTAATGCTTGCTGTGATTAATTTTGAGGGATGTTAATTTTTTTGCCTCAAGCCATCGCCGGTGGCTGAAATGATACTTTTACGATCGATTACCTGAAATTCAACGAACTGCGAATCCGCCCGTTGTAATCCACCCTCACCCTCCCATCTTGAAAAACCGTCACCACCGTCTCCACCGTATAAACAGACGCACCCGGTTTGTGACCTTGAAAAGTAAACGTCCAAGAACCATCCCCATTATCAACAAAAGGCGACTCCTCCGAAGCACCGTGCATCGCCGCTTCCGCTCGATATTTTCCCAAACCACCATTAGCATTTTCTGCTGCTTGACGGGCTAAATTTTTCGCGCGATTCAATTCAATATTGTTGGAAATAACCGTAATATCCGTCACTTCGCTTTCAGCAGAACGAAGGGGATTGCTGAATGCGGGAGAAACTCCCGCAGCTAAAGTTGAAAGCGCTAGCAAACAAGCAATTGGGGCGTGTAATTTCATCATACAAAATCATTTATACTTTCTGAAGTCTACAGCACTCGCACTCAGGATCCCGGAAGAGTGAAAAATTGTCCGAACAGCCTCTAAGTTATAGGTTCGCAGTTAGGATTTTAGTCCTCCGATGTTGTGCGAACTCAAGTCCTGACTGCGAAACTAAGTAGAAAGGCGTAAATATTTGTAGTTGGGAAGAGCCAGGAGTCAGGAGACAGAATGCAGGAGGGATTGGGGTTTTAGCCTCATTTATCTTTCTTAACACAGTTGTGTTTTTCCCCACCGACTTACTTATTTTAAGGCGAATTAATTAATTTTTAATTTTCACCTTTGAATCTGCAGGCGTTTCCCCGTCGTTCAAATAGCGGTAACTCATCTTAGAAATATCCCGAATCAAACTTTGAGCAGGCTTCTCATTTTCCACCGGATGCTTCACCATCACCGCCACCAAATAACGCTTCCCGTTCGGCAAATCCACCATCCCCGCATCGGCCAGCATCGTATTAATATTACCCGTTTTGTGAGCAATAACTGAACCTTCCCCCAAACCTCTCGGTAGCAAAGTATCGTTTTTTGTTTGCCGCATGATTTGCAAAATGCGATCGCGCGACTTAACCGAAACCAAATTTCCGCGATCGATCTGCGCCATAACATTAATCAAATCCTTCGGGCTAGTAGTATTAGTTCCCTCCAAATCCGGCAACTTATTTCGCAGTACCGTCGCCCTCAAACCCCAAGCGGCAAAATGCTGATTCAAAACCTCAGCACCTCCCAACAATTCAATCATCATATTTGTCGCCGTATTGTCACTGACTACAATCATCTTTGTGACAACTTCCAAAGCCGAATATTTCGTACCCGCCGGATCGTCCTGCATTTGTCCAGAACCGCCCACAATATGTTCCGGCTTCAGCGTCAGCACCTGATCTAACCGCACTTTGCCTTCATCAACTGCTTGGAAAAAAGCTGCTAAAATCGGCAATTTAATCGTGCTAGCTGAAGAAAAAGGCACGTCGCCGTTAAAATTTAGGTAGCTTCCAGTATCTAAATCAACTAAAAATATCCCCGCATTCAAGGTAGGATTTTCTGTTGCCATCACCTGAACTTGTGTTTTCAAAGCTCCTAATTCTTGATTCAGTTGTAGGGCTTCTGAAGCCAGCGGGGCTGCAACTGCGCTGTCGGCTGGGTTTTTTGGCTGTGCGGGCGTTTCTTGTGTCGCTACAGCCGATCGATTCACAGCATTCGCCACCGACAGCAGAGTACCGCAAATCACCGCAATCCCAACTCCCAAAATCAACAACCGAGTGGCGTACACCAACGGCGGCACCCTGGGAACAGCAGATTTTTTGCCTGGTCTATTGCTCCCTTGCGGGCGCGGTTTCGGCACAGGGGCTTTTTTGACCTTTGGGGCTGTTTCCAGCTCTAGAATAGCCGTTGGGGGCGCACTGGAGTGACTTTTGCGGGGGGCGCGGGTTGTTGTAGTTTCGGGTTCGTTGATGGGATTGCTGGCGATCGAACTTACATTTTCCAGACTTGGCTGTGGAAAATCGAACAAATCGACAGCCGCGAGATTTTTTTTGCGCGATTGGCGGCTTTTCGACTGCGAAATTTTGGTAGTTTTGGGTTTTCTAGGGTTAATTGCCGATTTGGGATCGGACAAAAAGTCCTGTGCATTCAATTCTTCGGGGGAAGGCGCGGGAGAATTGGCTCTAATTTTCGTGACGCGGCTTGGTTGCGGTGATAAAGTGGCAGGTTCGGATGCTGGAATTTCTGGGCCGTTTGGCGGTTGGGGCGGGCGGCGGCGGCCGGATTTGCCAGACTGACTTGTTTTGCCCGATTTAGGCGGTTGTGGCCCGGAGTTGGTAGAGGCTATCGAGGACATCACTGATAATATCGATCGTTTGGGAAACCGCTCTGCCACGTCTTACTCCTTCTGCGCTGTAAATTTCAAGTTTAAGATTTTTTAGGTTGTCAGCCAATCAATTTGAGATTTTAGATTGGGAATTTTAGATTTATCGGAAACGCACCCGTGGTAGAAACCGGGTTTCTTGCCGGGAAATTACCGTGAATTTGAGGTTTTTAGTCAAGAAACCCGGTTTCTTTGGTGACAAGCGGGTAAATCCTGTTCGCCAACAAGCCTCAATCTTACCTCCCAAATTATCTGCATTTCTCCTAGCTATCCGCTGGATTTTCCGGCAACGCATCCAGAGTATCAGAAACTGGCGATCGCGCGTAATTTTTTATTGCCCAATCTGTTTGGCGGAGAGTGCCCCGCAGCATGGCGACTTCATCCACTGTCGGATAGGCGCGATTGTACAAACGCCGAAACTTTTCCATCCGACTCGCTGCTGTGTGCGGCTGCAAATATCCAATTTTCAGCAGCAGTGTTTCTAGTTGCTGGTAATATCCCTCTAAATTTTCCAGCGGAGCACTGTTGGCAGGATTGGGAGAGGGGGAAATTGGGAGAGGGGGAGAGG
>NZ_JADEWT010000127.1 GCF_015207505.1 Tychonema sp. LEGE 06208 | reverse complement strand
CTCTCCCCCTCTCCCTCTCCCATTCTCCCCCTCTCCCATTCTCCTTCAACTAACTAAGTTCTCATTTTTAATTCATCCTGTGCTTCCCGTCGTAGTTTAGAGGCAATTCTAAACAGTTCTTGACCTGTGTGTAAGTGGCGATAGTCATAATTGAGGGTAAATAAATGCAATTCTTCTATGCCATCGCCGACTTGATTGATACAATAGTAAAGATGGGCTGCTACTCCGGCTAGATTAGATGGATTGGGCATCGATCTAAGACTGTTATGAGCTTTTTCAAGAAATTCGCGACTGGTATCGATATAGGCTTGAAACTTTTCTATCAGTTCGTCATCGAACGGATCTGCTGACAATTCGTTTATTTCCTTTTTCAGCGGCTTCAAAATGTTGTTGAGCATTCTATTGACTGGTTTATATACTTTAATCAGCCACTGTTCCATTTGTTCGTCGGCATCCCGCGCTGTTTGTTGTCGCTGGCGGCTGAAGTTGGACGTGCTGGGCGATCGCAATTCTTCGCTTTCTGGGGAAATTTGGCGATCGTAGGATTGTCTTTGCTTGGCATCTCCTAATATTTCATAGGCTGCATTGAGGCGGATAATTTCTTCGTGACCAGCTATTTTACTCTGGCTGTCTGGATGAAATAATTTGACTAAACGGCGGTATGCTTGTTTAATCTCGGCTTGTGTTGCTGTTGGGCTAATTTTTAGGGTTTTGTAGTGATTGCTAACGGAAGACACGCTCTTATTTCCTTGAAATCTAGATAATCTGCGAAAAAGTGCTTGACAAAAATATCATTTTTTGCTAAAGTATTAGTTATTTATTTGATATAAATGTCAAAAGTTGTCGGTAAAAAACTTTTGTTTTCAAATTATTATAAATCGATTTTATAAAAATATTGAGTCTTGAAAAAGTTCGCAGCATCCGACTTTGGTCTTCTCTTGACGGATTTGTGTTAAACAGGACTTGCATTCCTCTGACTGGCACAATTGCGATCGCCGACAATATTCTTTCTGCAAATTTGATATTAATCAGGACTTGCATTCCTCACTACAAACAACAGCAGGGCGTAAACTCTACGCCCTGCTAAAAGTTGCTGCGACTTGCGCCGGAAGCTGATTTAGTTGACAGCCACCGCTAGATTGAGTTCTGGATCTTGGAACAAGGGAGTGCTCAGATAGCGTTCGCCAAAGCTAGGCTGAATCATCACGATCAATTTCCCGGCATTTTCTGGACGCTTGCCGACTTTTAAGGCCGCACAGAGTGCCGCACCGCTGGAAATACCCGACAAAAGTCCTTCTTCTCTAGCTAGGCGACGCCCGTAGGCGATCGCCTCGTCATCGGTAACAATTATCACCTCGTCGATCGCCTCCACATTCAGCACCGGCGGCACAAAACCCGCACCAATACCTTGAATTTTGTGAGGCCCGGGCTTTCCGCCCGACAGTACCTGACTGTTGGCCGGCTCAACGGCGATCG
Source organism: Tychonema sp. LEGE 06208 (assembly GCF_015207505.1). Taxonomy (GTDB): domain Bacteria; phylum Cyanobacteriota; class Cyanobacteriia; order Cyanobacteriales; family Microcoleaceae; genus Microcoleus. The sequence goes on along the minus strand of NZ_JADEWT010000127.1, from coordinate 16,591 downwards.
CCTTAAACTCGGGTTTCCGCGACTTCAGTAGCTCTGCAACACCCGTAATCGTGCCGCCAGTGCCGACTCCAGAAATCAGGAAATCCACCTCACCGTCGGTATCTGCCCAAATTTCCTCAGCCGTTGTCGAACGGTGAATCTCCGGGTTGGCTGGATTCCGAAACTGCTGCAACATATACGCATCGGGAGTTTGGTCCACAATCTCTTGAGCGCGGCGGATGCAGCCGCTCATGCCCTCAATGCCGGGAGTCAGTTCTAGTTGGGCTCCGTAAGCTCGCAGCATCGATCGGCGTTCCGTACTCATCGTATCGGGCATTGTCAAAATCAACTGGTAGCCCTTCGCCGCCGCCACCATTGCCAAAGCAATTCCGGTATTGCCAGAAGTCGGTTCCACTAAAACCGTTTTTCCTGGAGTAATCAGCCCTTCGGCCTCGGCTTGATTGACCATATTCACACCAATCCGGTCTTTTACCGATGCTGCCGGATTCATGCCTTCGAGTTTGACCACGATTCGAGCCAAGCAGCCTTCGGCTTGGGGAATGCGGTTGAGTTGCACCAGGGGTGTGTGTCCGACCAATTCTGTAATGTCGCCAGCAATACGCATAATCTTTGTCTGTTTGTTGAGAGTAAATTGTTAATTGCTCGTTGGCAATAGTAACTAGATGTAATACATGATATCGAGCTGTCGCCTGCCATTGCGCTTTTCGCACAGATCCTGTAGCGTATATTTTTGCAAAACCGAGTTGGCAGTCGATCGCGCTTCTTGCCAAACTTCCCAAATTACAGCACTTTCTACCGTTTGAGCCGGCGAGTCTTTTTGGGAGCGATCTAATTCTGAGCCTTCGAGACAGTTAATAATTTCCAGCAATGTAATTTTCCACGGTTCCCTGGCCAAGATATAACCGCCCTTAGCTCCTCGCTGGCTGCGAATCAGCCCGCAGCGTCTCATTGTAGCCAGTAACTGTTCTAAATATCGATCGGGAATATTTTGCTGAGCCGCTATCTGGCGAATTTGCAGAGGCTCGCCTTCTGAGTAGCAATCAGCCAGTTCCAGCAAAGCCAAGATTGCGTATTCGCTTTTACACGAGAGTTCTACCATAATTGCACTTGAAAGTTCCAGAATTCTCAACTCCGAAGTCAGATTTTAGAATCATTCTCAATTTTGAGTTCCAAATTCTCACTCCTCACTTTTGATTATACCCCGGTTCTCCACTGGAGTTTACTGACTTTCATAAATTCATTGCAAAAGAGGCTCGCAGGGCGATCGTATGTATCGCTCATTAATCCACAGTCTTATCAGGAGTGGTGGCTTCCGTCAAGCACTCTCATCTACAGTAGAAAAGTCAAGTAATGATGGAACATCAAAGCAGGGAAGTTCAACTTGCAAATACTTATCTCCACACAGATTCTCTGGCTTACCATATCTACTCATAGTCCGAGCTTGAATCTCCGCCCACATCGCCACTTCTGAACGTTCCGTGTCATTGAGTTTAGAAGCAATTGTTTGCAAAGCTTTCAACGTCAGCGATCGATCGATTACCTGAGATAGCATCAACTCTTCATAACAATGCTCCATATATTCGTATGGAATCTGCTCGTATGGGGGGGGCGGAGCGACACGCTTCAAAGCGTCTTTAATCTCGGTTCTGCGAGCGAAATTTACCAGTTCAGCAATCTCTGGTAATATTGGCACTAAGAGGGCGGGTGGAGGAACTTTTCTATGATATCGACGGGAATTTGGCGAAATATAGGCATACCTAAGAGTAATTCCCCACACTGTCATCGCTTTTTCGGCTTCAGGACAGAAGAAGTGAAACCTGACCCATTTCTCTAAATCAATTGCCACATTCCGTCCCATCTGCTGTGCTAGCAGCGACAACGCCTTCGTGACTACCTGCCGTACCAGTTCGCCCCTCTCCCCGTCTGGACTTCCTGTCCAATCCCTCATGCGATTGTGAGTCTCATCCTCAATAACAGCCTGGGTATAAATGGACTCCCAGATAGACGGTTGCTCTAGTAGGGCATTTGGCAATCCCACCAGCGGTAGAAAAGGAGCAGCCCAAGGTAGAGTTGGTAAAGACAAAACCTTAAAATATTCTCCGCTTTCCCCATATTTCCAAGAAAAATCAAGTTCCAAACTGTTCTGTTTTGTCATAAATAATAGTGTCTATAAAGACATCACGCAATACTAACCCCAGCAGCTTTGCAATTACTTCCAATGCGATCGTAACAGCTCCTGCTACCCCCTTTTAACAGCAGAGTAATAATTTCCTGACTAAAAGTTTTATTCGTAGTAATAATCTCCTGACTAAAAATTTTATTCGTAAATTTGATAGGCATCTCAGGGATTCAACTGACGCACAACAGCTTCAAGAACTTCTAGATTCCAATTGCGATCTTCTGGGGAAATCACCACAACTTCAAAACCATACTTTTTCCCTTCCAATCTTACTCCTTCAGAATCGTCTATATGCAGATCGATACCAAAGGCTTTAGGGTTCTTACTTGGTCGATCGTAGCCTGAATAGCGACGTAGATAGGCATTATGGACAGTCTGATTAATAACCCCTGCTACATGAATGCCATAACAACGCAACCACAAGCGGATCAAACAAGGGGAACGATACGAAGATGTGTAAATCCATATTTCACACCCGTATTGCTTCAATTCTTTCATCAATTTGCATGACCCTAGCCGCAACGGTTCATTAATCCACGGATTGAAAAAAAAATGGTATCCGATTGGGTTCACATGGAACCTGTTCCCCGCAAATAAGGGTATCATCAAGATCGAATGAAATTCGCATTAGTTTCCTTTATTAAAGATTCCAACGCGCGTTCCTTACTCATGGTTCTGTTTACCTCTAATGATGAGTAAAATGAGATGCGATCGCTAATTATTTTAGTTGATTGACTGCACATTATATTAAGTAGCGATCGTTAATCTACGGCCTTATCCTCGTGGTGGCTTCCGTCAAGCACTCTCATCTAAAGTAGAAAAATCAAGTAATGATGGAACATCAAAGCAGGGAAGTTCAACTTGCAAATACTTATCTCCACACAGATTCTCTGGCTTACCATCTCTATACATAATCAGAGCTTGAGCCTGCGCCCACGTTACCACTTCTGAACGTTCCGTGTCATTGAGTCTAGAGGCAATTGTTTGCAAAGCTTTCAAAGTCAGCGCTTGATCGAGTACCACCGAAATCATGGTCATTTCATAACAATGTTCCATATATTCGTAGGGAATCTGCTCGTATGGAGGTGGTGGGGCAACACGCTCCAAAGCATGATTGATCTCGGTTCTGCGATCTAAATCCACCAATTCCTGAATTTCTGGCAATATCGGCACTAAGACGGCGGGTGGAGGAATTTTTCTCTGATACTTACGGGAATTTGGCGAAAAATAGGCAATCCGAAGAGTTCTTTCCCACTCTCTCATCGCTCTTTTGGCTTCAAGACAGAAGAAGTGAAACCTGACCCATTTCTCTAAATCAATTGCCACATTCCGTCCCATCTGCTGTGCTAGCAGGGGCAACGCCTTCACAATTACCTGCCGTACAAGCTCGCCTCGCTCCCCATGTGTGCCTGTCCAATCCCTCATACGATAGCGAGTCTTATGCTCAATAAAAGCCTGGGTATAAATTGACTCCCATATAGATGGTTGCTCTAATAGAGCATTTGGCAATCCCAGCAACGGTAGGAAAGGAGCCGCCCACGGTAAAGTGGGTAAAGACAAAGCTTCCAAATACTCCGAGCTTTCCCCATCTTTCCAAGAAAAATCAAGTTCCAAACAGTTTTGTTTTGTCATAAATGATCGTGTCTATCAAGGCCTAAAACGTAAGTCTAACCCTAGAAGCCTTGCAATTACTTCCAGTGCGATCAGAACAGCTCCGCCTACCCCCGCTGCTACCCATAAAGCACCGTCTCTTACCTGTGCGCCAAGCTCATTTGCCCGTGCCAGTAAGGTACTTCGGTTTCTGATATCTGGCTCTTCAGGAGGTTGTTTTTGACTATACTCCAAAGCTTGGTCATAGGCATCCTGCATTGTAGACCCGCCGTATCCATCCGGATCATAATCATCACAATTGTCCATTTCTTCACGTTCCTTGAGCAATTTTTTTAAATCATCTTTCACTTCATTGTACTTCTTTATATGTCCCTTCCAAGAACCCGGGTCGCCAGTCACTGTAGTCCGGCGACCTGATAAGGGAGGAATTCGCGGGACTGGAGGATCGGTAATTTCATAACGCCGATTAAAAAGATCCTGATCGTCTAAGCGCAGATCGTCGAAGCGTTTTTTCAACTCTTTACCAAGAGCTATAATTTTCTCTATGAGTGTTAAGCATGGATCATCGGGAGCAGCAGCAATCAACCCCAAAGGATTACCACCGATCGCAATCACAGCCGGAATAGCACCTGTTGGTATGATATTCGGATTAAACTTCTCAACAGCCCGCGTTGTCAAAGCGTAAGCAGGATTTTCAACAGTCTTAATAATTTCCTCCACATCAAAGACGTAAGCATTTCCACCACCACTGAGAGTAGGATAAGAACCAATCAGATACTTCCCATCACCAGAAAGAGCCACATTATTAGTTAAACTCCCCGGCACCGGTTCAGTAGCAGCAACTAATTTCGGATTTGGCCCCAACGGATCTTTAATAATCCCAATATTTCCCCCCGCCAGCGGATTGGCATCAAGTTCAAGGATTTTTTTACTGTTACGACCCGCCACAAACGCATACTTTCCATCAGCCGTCACCGTTACAGCCACCCCCTCATTCACCTCAAAGACATTGTTATTATCAGTCAGGGTTAAATTCGTGTAGAGAGTTGTGGGAGCCAAATTGAGAGGGTTATCACTCACCGTCAGCACCCCAAAACCGCTTCCGTCTGTGTTCGGGTTACCATTGGTAAAAACCATTTTGAGCGGGTCAGGAGTTGCAGCCAACCCCCAAGCCCCTGTAGGAGTCAAAACCTTTCCAATTTGCTCCCACCACTTCCGAGGATTAGAATTCGGCACCCTAGGCTGGTCTTCTGGGTCAATATTCACAGCGTAAATATAACCATCAGCCGCAGTAGCGAACAGCTTGCGCCCGTCACTGCTAATAGCAATCTGGCGTAGCCCTGACTTCGCATCAACTGAGATAGTCTGGACAACTTGGTTATAGCTAGCCGAGTCAGGATTGACATCCAGAACATAGATGCTTCCCCGCCCCGAGTCCGCGATGTAAGCATAATTATTCCAGCGGTCAATAGATATCGCCCCAGGAGACGCACCACTGGGCAAATTAATATCATCGACATCTGCTGTCGAAGCATCAGCATCCACCTCCCGTCGCGCCAGCAAATCAACCACAGCCACCCGCCCCGTCCTCTCCAAAGGTACATAAGCGCGAGTCGCATTACTCGTGACAGCTAACTGTCCCGGACGGTCTAACAAAGTTGTCCCCAATGTCCCCACCGACAAATCCTTGGGAGGCTTCTGTTGCGGGTCCGACGGACTCTGAACTGAACTCAGGGCATCAATTACCCTAATTTTGTCAGCACTCCGCTGTGCTACCAGTATCAAATCTGAAAATACAGGCTCTAACTGAAGGTCTTCAAAACTCGAACGCTTGACCACATCAGAATCAAGAGGGCCTGGACCAAAACGCTCTTTCTGCTGCCGCGACAGTACAATTTCCGACTCGCCCAGAGGTACGCTGATAGGAGCTTTTACCGCCACTTTATAGCGGTTTTCTCCAAGTGCGCTGCTGAGTCCCGGCACAACAGTACCAAAGTAATTCTTACCTCCCACTTTGAAGTCAACATTCAAATCCCCGAAACTCGCGCCCAGATTGCCGTTGAGTCCATTGAGGAAATTGCTGCCTGTCAAGAATATCACAGGCTCGCTGTTGGAGAACTCCAGTTGGGCCGACTCCAGCGACGGCGGTTCTAGGGGAACTGCTAGCCCAGTGTCGGGCCCATTGAGAACTGCCGAGACTTTCGGAACTCCTTCTGTATTCAGTTGTACCTGAGCCGTAGTGACGACAGTTTCCCCAACTTTGGGAATTCCGATCATTTCCAGCGGCTTGTTTGAAGATTGCGCCAAGTAAGCTAATAGTGATGTTGTCGCCTCGAATTGATTTTCTGTGGCGGAGACTGCACCAATTCCACCCGTTTGTGCTCCTAAATAGCTATTCTCAAAGTTGAGGTTAGTCGAAAGGTTGATGAGTCCAGAATTAGCCTTTGTGCCTGCCTTAACAATTGAACTGACTGATGGCATTCCTGCGGGCAATAATCCAATTGTATAAGTACCGCTTTCAGTAACTCCTGGAAAAGGTGGCGAAGTGGTGCGAATCATTCCGTCTGCACCGACTACCCCTGATTCCTGTATCAGCCAAGTATCGTTCCAGCTATCAGCAGCGTTCGGTAGCGACCCCTTCCGCATAAATAAAACTTCGGTGCCGATTGGTACGCCAACTGGGGCGGGAATTGCCAATTGGACGGGTATATTCAAGGGGGTGTTCCCCAAGTCCAAATTGAATCCCCCAGCAAACTCCATGCTGTCGGGGAATGGCAGTGGCAGTGAAGCGCTGCTTAACGACGTGATGCTAACTGTTGTATCTTGCTTTAAAGCAGTAGGAGCTACCATTACTGTTGAGCCGTCGCTGCTTTGCACTACTCCGCCATCAACTCCCAAAATAGCAGGGCCCATCAAAGGCGTTTTTACCCGCACTGGAACTACCTTTTCTGCTGCTCCGTCAATGACGGTGACGCTGGCAATTCCTTCACCTACAGCAGTAATTACGCCGTCTGAATTCACTTGCAATACATTGGGGTTGCTGACGAAGTAGCGAGTGCCAGTAGAGCCAAATTTCAGGTCTGGAGAGTCAGTAAGACCTTCAATTCCTACCAGTAATGAGCGCTTTACTCCTGTTGTTAATGTTACTGCTTGCGGGTAAACATCCAAACCGTAAATCTCTGCCAGTAGCGCATTCCACTCGTCATCGCTGGCAGGAATTGGCAGTTCGCCTACTCGCGCCGCAGTCACGGCTTGAATGTTGTTGTGAGAGGCGCTAAAAATTGAAGTTCCGTCAGCTAAACCTGTCACTTTCCCGAAAGCGTCAATGGGTGCTACACCTGGATTTAACGAAGTGTATGTTAAGTAAGAATCTGGCAGCACTACACCTTTTTGGTCGGCAAAGTCGCCTAGCACTATCAATTCTGTACTGTCTCCAGCATCAAGCTGAGGGTTGCGATTGGCGAAATCCAAAGAAATCAGCGGGGCTCCGCTGACGTTAACTGTTACTTTGGCTGGTACTCCCCAGTTATAGCCGTCGCTGGCCGCCAATTCAAAGCTGGCAATACCTGAGAATCCTGGTGCGGGTTTGAAGGTAGCGGTTTTAGTAATAGAATCGAACAGCACCGTACCGTTAACTGGATTGAGTGCGTTGTAGGAGATGGAGTCGCCTTCGGGGTCTGTTGCTTTACCGATTAAGGGTATGACTGTCTCCAATTCTGCATGGGTACTGGTTGAGAATGGCGAGGTGACAGGCGGCTTATTGGCAATGAAGCCGAAGTTGCTGTTGAGGAGAGTTTGGTCTACTGAGTTGATGATTCCATCGCGGTTGATGTCGAGGTCAATTGTATAACCGGGGTCTGTTGCTGTGAGGCCTAGAGCGTTATCTAGCAGTTGTCTGTCTGTTGTATCAACTCGGCCGTCGCTGTTGATATCGCCTGCTACGTTCAGTTTTAGAGTGTATGCAACCCTCGATGCGCTGTTGATATTAAGCAGGTTTAAGCCAGAACGATTGATGGAAAATAGGGAATAGTTACTATTTGTATTGGTTGATGTGAGAATTGGTGTGAGTTTATCTATTTCTGGTAGTTCAGGTAGTCCTTGACTGCCGTCTTTTGATTCGACTGAAATCCCGACGAGTACAGTGTCCGAAACTGTGGAATTGAGTTCGGAATTGGTGATGTTAAAGGTGTATTGGTTAGCTTTCCCTGTTTCGTTATTACCTGATGCTGTTTTGGCTGTAAATGTGTAAGCGCCACCTAAATCGGTAGGTACTTTATTATTGGTTCCAGGCGGATCGACGGGCAGTATAATTGGGGGCGGCAGCGTATCAAAAGCTCCTTGAATGTTAGGCCCTGGTGTTGGTGTTGGTGGTTGATGCAAGCCCAATGGGTCAAAGTCAATAATCGGTGGCAAGTCGCCATCGGGGGAAGTTGGGCAAGTACCCGCACCGCTATCTGCAAATAAGTGTAAATTTGTCGCGTGGGCTAGGGTGTGATGAAATTTTTGGGCCCAGTCTGAAAGGTCAAAACTTAGAAAACTTAGAGAGTTGAGAATCTGATGCAGGGCGTCATGGTCATCGACACCACCGGGGACTAGGGCGCTGGGGGTGATGATTCGTTCCAAGATGAATGTCTTTTGCGGGCGACGAGTTTTTGGGGGAGAGTTCTCAACCCCTTTATTTTTGCGGACTTGAAAGCCTTTTGAATGCCAACCCATACACTTAAGCCCCCGTTTAGTAGTGACCTTGAAAATCCAGGCAGTTAATTGAGTATATTAGTTAACTACGTAAATTTGAAAATTCGCTAATTAAACAGTACCATGTAAATCATGCAGCGATCGCAAGTTGTAAACACAATCTTGCTTTGGGTATTAATCAATACAAAGTCGGTTCTATGTATAGCAAAATACAAATTGCTGACATTGCCAATGTTTTTCTGTGCAGCCTACAATTTATAACTCCCAACATCATCCAAAATGGTGAAAAATTTGCACGCATAGAAAGTCAAGAAAAATTGTGCCCCGACTTAACTAGGGAAAAGGAGAAATCTATATCTCAAAATCCGAGTGAAGATTCTCGAACAATTTTTTCTGGCCCAAAACTCAAATCAACGGTACAGTGGATACCGCACCCAGACGGCTATTGGATACTCCGCAACTCCGAAGGCGTAACTTGCTTGCAAGTTGACATTTCTGACAAAGAGGTAGTGTCACAGTTTGGCTTCCAGCCGATCGGCGATATCGCATCGGAATATGACATTACTTTGGAGGATTTGCAATACTTGCTGCGGATGCTAGCAGAAACGGGAATGTTAGAGGGCACCCAACCTCAAAAACCACCCCCAAACAGATTCAACATTCAGCAATTATTGTCTTTCCAAATTCCCCTGTTCAATCCCGATGCTTGGCTAACCAAACACACAGCTAAACTCCGCTGGATTTGGACGTGGCAATTGAGCTTTTTTCTGTGTGTTTTAATCGGTGCTTCTCTGGCTGTATGGCTGGCTTTGGGTGACGAGGTTTCTGCTTCCAATCAACAGGTTTGGGCAACAGGGGAATTTACAACTCTGGTAACATTTGTGCTACTGATTATGCTAGTAGTTGGTCTGCACGAATTAGGTCACGCTTTTACTTTGAAGCATTACGGCGGTGTTGTCCCAGAAATGGGGCTGCTGTTTTTGTGCTTGATACCGGGCTGCTATACAGATACCACAGATCAGTACAGTTTAGTGAGGCGGAAGCAGCGCGTTTTTGTAGTAGCAGCAGGCGTGTTGGTGCAGGTGGCTATCTGGGCTTTTTCGGTTTGGGTTTGGGTTTTGTCTAAGCCTAACCCTGGTTGGCATTTTGCTAGCTATTTGCTGATGGTAGCTACGCTTGTAACTGTAGTTTTTAACCTCAACCCTTTGAATAAGTTTGATGGCTATTATTTGCTAGTTGCTTTGACTGGGATTAACAATTTGCGATCGAGGTCTTTTCAATTTTACGCTCGTTTGCTGCGGCGAGAACAGATTTGGGAAGAGCCTTCAGACTGCTGGACTTTGGCTGCTTATGCTCCTTTTTGCATAGCTTATACGGTCTGGGTTTTAAGTTATCTTTTCTCTATTGTTGTTCATTGGACGTTGAAAAATATGCCGAGGTTTATCGATTTTTCTAAGTTTTACCTGCTGTTTGGCAGTTAAACAGGACTTACGGATTGGAAAGATGAGTGATTATTTAGGAGTGTGTCGCAATGAACGGATATCAAAAGTTAGGAATAGCGGTTGTTTCTGGGGTTCTTAGCTTAGCTTTCCATGAGTTTACAATTCCTGTACAAGCTGCTGTTCTCACGCAAACTTATACGGTAAATTTGAACCAGCAGCCAGTTAATAGTACGCTGAATGGGGTGTTTCCTAAGTTTCATTCGCTGTTGGGGACGCTGTTAAAGGCTTATGTTACAGTTCAGTCAACGGTTAACAGGGAGATCGGTATTGTTCCTGCTAGCAATTTTACTGGTACGGCGGTAACGAACGCTCAGATTGCTGTGAATTTACCGAGTTTAAAAGCTGACCCCAATTTGGTTTTGAGTTTGTTTGCAAATCCGCCGGAAATGAGTATTGAATCGGGGGCGGCGGGGGCTAGAGGTGGGAGTGCGAGTGGTATTGTTTCAAGGAGTTACAGTTCGCCGCAGTCTCTAAATATGTTTAGTGGATGTGCGGGGGATTTAATTGCTGCTAGTATTGCGGCAATGGGTACTGTTAAAGTTTTAGGAACGCCTGGAACTGGAACTTACGCGGGCACAGTCGCGGCTGATTCAACACTTACTTTCACCTATGAGTACGAGTCTGAGTCTGAAACTGTGCCGGAACCTAGTACGATCGCAGGTGTTGGTTTAGCTTTTGGCTTGGGGTGCTGGTGGAAGAGGAAGGTGGGGAAAAAAGCTTTTAAATAAGATGTATAAGATGCGATCGCGCGATCGCTTCTTTGAGCAATTAGACTTTCGGGTTTTGGAGTCAGGTGAAGAAGGTGTCACCTTTAACGTTTAGCCCTCTGCAAAATAGGGGCTTCTCGCAAGTTTTTTGAAGGGATTAATTTCCTTATTCGTCCACCTCACAAAAAAGCCCTGCAATAAGCAGGGCTAAATTTGGCTAGAGTTGCAGAGATGGTATGACCCGTCCTGCCTCCTCTAATCGGCTCTTAGAACGTAAAAGTAGTTCTCAGAGTACCAATAATGATGTCATCGTTGCGATTGTTTTGATTGGGGTTAGTAATCCAAATTACGCCCGGAGTCACAGCAATGTTATCCGAAACCTTGAACTTGTAGAAACCTTCAAAGTGCCACGAAGTATCGTTTTTGAAGTTATCCAAATTGCCGGGAGCATCAAGTTTATCCAAGTAAGGCTCGCGACCTACCACAAAGCCCAGCAAGTTGCCTTCTTTTCCTAAATCAGGCAAAGCCAAGGTGACAGCGTAGTTCCAAATTTTCGCATCGCCGATGCCGAGAATGCGAGCATTCGTTAAACCACCCCAGCCGCCAATTATAAATCTCGGGCTGAGACGGAAAGAAGCCTGAGCGCCGTAGGAGTTGCTGACCACTTTGCGAGCCCGGAAACCGGGGAAGCCGTCACTCAAACCGTTGAGGGAATTAGCCACACCGGTACCAGTGAAACCGCCGAGATTATCGGGGCCGCTTCCCAAAGCATTGTCAAACCCGAAGTTACCTCGGCTAAAGTAACCGTGGTTGTAGTTGAAAGCAACTTGCAAGTTGCGTCCGGGGGTAAAAGTCAACTGTCCCATCGCGGCGTAGTCGCCGTTGAACAAGCCTGAACCCTTAGCAGGACTGGCTGCACTTGAGGCCAAATAGCCGAAGGACAGAGAAGTCGGGCCGAACACGCCGCCCAGCAAGCCCCTGCCACCGAAGGCATAGTCAAAGCCGATACCCGCACCGCCACCCAAGCGGTAAATCGGGTTGCGCTGTCCGAAGGCGCTCAGGGAGCCGTTGCCACCGTCATAGTCTTCAAAGTAAGGGTTGACAGTCGGCATAATGTCGTCCCAAACGCCAGCGTTAGCTGCCAAGGTAACGTTCAGGTTTTGACCTACAGGAAACTTGTATAGCAAGCTGTCTAGGGCAACAACGTTGTCGGTTCTGCCAACTACGTTCCAAGTTTGAGTGCCTTCGCTGGTAGCCCCAAGGTTAAATCTTTGACCGTTTCCGACTTGAAGCCTGGTAAGTAACAAGTCTCTGCCGGTAAAGCTGGTATTTAAGTTGAGACGTACCCGCTGTTGGAAGACGGTCTCATTGTTACCCTTGCCGATGATTCTGTCATTGCCTCTGCCAAACAAGCCATCGTTGCCGCCAAAGTCGTCGCTGAGGGCAAAAATTGCTTCCCCAGTCAGTTTGGTAGTAGTTGAGAATTGGTTGGCTTCGAGTTCGGATGTCCGAGCTTCGAGAGCATCGACGCGGCCGCGCAGGGTTGCCAGTTCTGCTGCAAATTCTTCTTGGAGCCGTTGGAGGGCTGCCAAGTCATCTTTCGTAGCTAAGTTGCCGCTGCCTGCTCTGATCAGCTCGCTAACCTTGTCTAAGCAAGCGTTTAAACCGGCTGCGAATTCGTAGCGGGTCATTGCCCGGTTGCCGCGGAAGGTGCCGTCGGGATACCCGGCAATACAGCCGTAGCGCTCGACTAGGGATTGCAGTGCTTGGAATGCCCAGTCTGTAGGCCGCACGTCAGAAAGTTGAGATACTGAGGTGACTTGACCTTGAGTTTCGCCACCTGCTGCACCTTCGCTGCTGTACTGATTGAGCTGCTCTAATGTGGCGGCTGGGTTTTGAGCTTGTGGTGCGACAGTTTGGGCTACAGGTTCAGCCTGTGCTGTTTGTTCTGCCGGGGCTGCCGCTGCCGGGGCGGTAGTTTCTAATTGAACTGCACCGAGGATCTCTGGGATAGCCGTAGCTGTCGGGGCTGGATTTTCTAGTTTCGCAGCCGCTGAATTTTCTAACGGTTGAGCGACTGTGGGTTCAACTGCTGCTAGAGATTCAGTTGCAGGTTTTGGTGCTGCCGCTTCGGGATTTTCCGCTGCGGGGGCTGTGTTGGCTGTGGCGATCGCGCTTTCTGTTGCAGCCGTGCCTGAAGCTGCAATCGCTGGCTCTGTTTCTATGCCAGCGGCTGGGGAATTTTCTGCGATTCGATCGGCTGCTGCGGTAGTTTCGTCAACCGCTGCTAAAGCATTGACTTTCGCTTCCGAGGTTTCAGCAGTTTCAGCTTTGGCAGCTTGAGGCTTGAGCGCATCAGCACCGGGCTGAGCGTTTGCTGCCATCGCGCTCGAAGAAACTACTAGGGTAGCTCCTAAGACTGCTGGGCTGATTAATAGGTAACTCCACAAAAATTTCGACATATTCACTCTCATCCTCACACCGATTACAGAGAAACTTTTCTAGTCTTCTATGCCGTCAGTAGTTGCTCCACTAGCATACTGCAAAAAAAGACCTAAAATTCACTTTTTCTTTTGATTCTTTTGGTCTGACTGAGTGTATGGATGCGATCGGCTGCTGCTGAGGGCGTATTTTTTACCCTGCCATCGACTGCCTCAAAACCTGACAAGACTTAGGCTGTCGATTGATTTGACTGCTTGCATCCAAAAGCCCGATCGCCTCTCTACTTTTTTAGCACAGCACGCCCTAGTCGTCTAGGCTGATGCGACTTTACCATCCAAGCTGTGTCCGAGGACGCTAAAGACTTGGCGGCAATCGAACAATTCTAACAAATCGGCGTTGATTTTGTTGTGAGCTGCTTCTTGCCGCAAAATTTTCATCGCTGCCTCTGTCTGCAGAGCTCGTTTGTAGGGACGATCGCCCGCTGTCAGGGCGTCGTAAATATCCGCGATCGTCATTAATTGCGCCTGAATTGGGATTTCAGAGTTTTTCAGTCCTCGCGGATAGCCGGTACCGTCGAGTTTTTCATGGTGTCCGTAGGCGATTTGGGGAACATTTTTTAAATCTTTTGTCCACGGAATTTGGCTGAGAAATTCGTAAGTGTGAGTTACGTGAGATTCTATTGCCGATCGTTCTTCCGCTGTCAGGTTGCCCCTCGACACCATCAATTGCACGATCTCGTCGGGAGTCAGCAGGGGTTTAACTGCCCCGTCGATATCTTTATAAGTTTGCCCAGAAATTTCTCGCAGTTGAGCTAAGGGTTCTTCTGCCAAAATGTGAGGTTCGTTGGCTTCGATCAGGATTTCCCAATATTGAGCCAATCTGGTTTTTACTTCTGCTAGTTTAGTGTCTAGCTTTTCTATTTGCTGGCATTGAACGCACTCTGGCTCTTCGCTGGGATGTTTTCGGTAGGCTGAATGCTCTAGCAAATATTTATATTTAGACTGGACGCATTCCATTTCCATTGTCCGCTGAGCTAAGCCAAAGCGGTGGCGGATGATTTCTAGCTGTGCGGGGTAGAGCTTTTTCTGTTTGGTCAAAACTGCTTCTGGCACTCCGATTTTACCAAAATCGTGCAGCAGGGCTGCGTAGCGAATTTCTTGAATTTGGCGGTTGTTAAAGTAGACGGAGCGCAGCCATCCGTTGCTGACGGCGTTTACTTCTTCTGACAGGCGCACTGTCAGGGCTGCTACTCGTTCTGAATGGCCGTAGGTACAGGGGTCTCTGGCTTCTATGACTTGCACGCTGGCTTTGACGAAGCCCTCGAACAAATGTTCTATACTTTCTTGGAGATGATTGCGCTCGATCGAGATTGCTGCTTGAGATGCGAGCGATCGAATTATTCTTTCTTCCCACAAAGAATACTGCTGCGTCGATTCCCAGGCATTCTCGGCTGTCAGCACCGTATCTGCCTTTGTTTTGCGATTGATCAGTTGCAGTATGCCGATTGTCTCGCCTTCTCTGTTTTGCATCGGTAACACCATTACCGAGCAAGTGCGGTAATTAATATCCCTGTCAAAACTGGTATCTAGCTGGTAAGGTACGGCTGGGGGTAAGTCGTAGGCATCCGACAGGTTCAAACTTTGACCTGTAATTGCTACGTAACCCGCCAAACTTTTGTCTGTCAGCGGCAGCGCAAACTCTTTAAACGACAGGCTCGGTTTAGAAGCGTTTTGGGCTACCTTGAACAGCAGCTTAGGTTTTTCGTCGCTGCGGTCTACTAAGTAAACGCTGCCCGCATCGCTGCTGGTAATTTCCCTACTTTTGGATAAAATTAAATTTAACAAACCGCCTAAATCTTGAGCGCTCGACAGAGCAGCGCCAATATCCAGAAGCTTTTCTATCAGCTCGGTTCTTTCAGCAGACTCGTTCAATAACTCTGGCTTTTCAAATACGATCATGGTCGGAGGATGGCGAACAGCCTTTTATACATTGGACTTTTTGCATCTCGACTTTCTCACACCCGATTTTAACCCAGAGTCGATTTTTTTATTGGCGAGCTTGTGGCGATTGTGGACTGTCGCTAGATGCAGCGGCTCCTGTCGGACAAAGCGGAACTGTTTTAATGTAGCGTAGAAATTTCTTGGGCTAGCGCAAAATCTTTTTCAGTTAACCCTCCGGCATCGTGAGTTGTCAAATTAACTGTTACTTTGTTGTAGGAGATTTTGATATCTGGGTGATGTCCTGCGGCTTCTGAGGGGGCGACCAATTTATTCACAAAGGCGATCGCTTCGATAAAATCTTTAAATAAACGGGTACATTGCAGTTGCTTGCCTTCAACTGTCCAGCCTGACAATTGACTAGCGCGCTCTTGAATTTCCGTCTTGTTAAGTAGGTCAGCCATATTTTTTTTGGTATTTTGGGATGAGTGTGGCATATTCACAGCCCACCTGCGGAAAATCCTACAAAAAACTATCCGCTCTCAAAAATAGTGTTGAGGCTCAAGTTTTAATACTCAAGATGTAACACTATTTATGAGAGCGGTCTAGCGGGTCTTCAGATTAGAACCTGACTGCCGGGAGAATCCCTAGCTCAGCCTGGTTCCCCGTGGAATTCGTTTCCCGTTGGAAACGACGGCTGACTGCTAGTGAGCGGCCCCGGCGCACAGCCGGTAGTTTCCAATCTGATGACCCATGCGTTTACTACTTTCTATCATGGGCATCACCTCCAAGTTTTACTAAATGGTTTATATTTGAACGCACCTGACCCAAATACAAGATTTGGTGTCAGGATTTGTGCGCTAGCTATTGCCAGCGTTACTGAAAGAACCTGCGTTCTGAGTATCATTCCAGCTATCACAATTACTATAATAACACAAGGAATTAGAACTGGGGGAATGCAAATTGATATTTTTGCCAGCTTTGGGCAAATTACTGCTGCTGCGAGGTTTTCGCTCGATCTTCGAGTTGCTAGCGGACGATCGAGCTATTGAACGGATTGCTCGGCTGTTGGGTTTGGTGTCAAGCGGGAAATGCGCGGCTTTGAAACAAAAAAAGCGAAACAAAAAAGCTCCCACCGATTGGTGGGAGCTTTTTCAACATTGAGGATAAAACCTAAATTGCTTTATCTTAATCCTTTGAGAATGTTGACTTTTTTGATAACTAGCGCTGATTACAGTGCGTTACCGCGAGGAAGAACTTCTTCTGGGAACATGAAGTTTTCGTGAGGTTGGTCGATCGGAGACATCCAAGCACGAATACCTTCGTTAATCAGAATATTCTTAGTGTAGAACGTTTCAAACTCAGGATCTTCAGCCGCGCGCAATTCTTGGGAAACGAAGTCATAGGCGCGCAGGTTTAATGCTAAACCAACGATGCCAATGGAGCTCATCCACAAGCCTGTGACAGGTACGAACAGCATGAAGAAGTGCAACCAACGCTTGTTGGAGAAGGCAATTC
>NZ_JADEWT010000126.1 GCF_015207505.1 Tychonema sp. LEGE 06208 | reverse complement strand
GGGCGGGGGCTGGGTATCCGTTTCTGGATTTGGTCACGGGTGGCGCAATACTCAAGTATGCGTAAAACTATTTCCCAGTTTACAGAAGTGCGAGCACAGAGCAAGAGAAGTTGAGTGAGCTTTCCTGGTGGACTGCGGGTAGGACGGTAAAGAGACTGTGGCATTACTTTACTTTGTTTGAGAGAACGCGAAATTTGTTTAAATGATTTATTAAGTGATTTTGACACTGTGCGTGCCTGGTTTAAGTAGGTTGTGTCAGCCGATCGCCAATCCGATCGCCTGCTGCAACATCAAGGCCCTCCGCGCGAGGGATTGCTGAAAGAGGGAGGACATTGCGGGAATAGCCGCAATTGTGACACCAGCAGTTGCTAGTGATGTGTGCCCTTCTCTACACAATTGTGGTTTTTACCTAAAATTTCTGTCAATTTTGCTGCTAGAAGCTTGGAGCCGGGAACAAAGTCGCGCGGCTTTCAGCTTTTTCTTGTAAAATTTGCGGTTGCCATTTTTAGTGTAACCTCCGGTATGAAAAAAACTCCGCATTTTGACCCCTCGATCGGCTCAAGTGTGCTTTCAGGGTTTGGCGGACTGAATTTGGCGCAATCCGGCGGCTTCGACAAGTAGGGATTCGGCGAAGGCGATCGCCTCTGTGGCCGATCGACCGCTGGCGAGTTGGGCGAGTTCTTCGCGGCGCTGCTGACTGTTGAGGCCCACAACTCTGACTACAGTACGTTCGCCCAGTTGGGAGTTGGAGTTGGCTGCTTCGTCGATATTTTGTTCTGCTGCGATCGTCATTTTGTTGACGCGAAAATGACAATCGGCCATCGCGGCGATCAGCGGCTGGTGGGTGACGCACAAAACTTGGTGTTTGTCGGAGAGTTGGTGGAGTTTTTTGGCGATCGCGCCGGCGACTCTCCCGGAAACTCCGGCGTCGATTTCGTCAAAAATTAGGGTTCCAGCGCTTTCGATTTGGGAAAAACAGGCTTTGATGGCGAGTAGAAAGCGGCTCATTTCTCCGCCGGAGGCGATCGCCCCTAACGGTTGTAGCGGTTCCCCCGGATTGGGGCTGAAACAAAAGGCGATTTGGTCTGCACCGCTGGCGGTTGGGCTACAAGGCGAGATTGCGACTTGAAATTGTACTTTTTCCATTGCTAAGGGCTTGAGTTCCCCGACAAGGTGCGTTTCAAGTTTGAGAGCTGCTTCGCACCGCAGGATTGTCAGGTGGCTGCAAGCCTCTTTTAATTGGTCTAAAGCGGTCTGATATGCGAGTTCTAAGGCTTCCATTGACTCGCCTCCTTCTAAAAGTTCGTTTAGTTCGTTTTGGATGCCTTGGTAGTAGGCGATCGCTTCTTTGAGCGGCCCGTATTTGCGGCAAATTTGTTTGAGTTCGCGAATTCTGTCTTCTACTTCTTCGAGTCTTTCGGGATCGGCTTCTAATTGTTCGCCGTAGCTGCTAATTTGCCTGCTGGCTTCTGTGGCTTGAGCTAAAGCATCGCTGACCATTTCTAGGATTGGTTGCAACTGCACATCGTAAACGGCCATGTCGCTTAAAATTACTTCGGCTGTGCTCAACAAGTCGGCGGCTGAGGCGGTGTCGCCGTCGTTTTGGTAAAGGGCTTGGTGAACTTTGTAACTTTGCTGCTGCAATTCGACGATGTGGCCGAGGCGGATTGATTCTTGTTCTAGGTGTGCGAGTTCCTCGCTGTCTTCGATGTTGGCTTCGCTGAGTTCTCGGACTTGGTATTGCAATAAATCGAGTCTTTGCAGGCGCTGCTGTTCTGACTGACGCCTGTGCTTGAGGGCTGTTTTGGCGGTGCTGGCTTCAATCCAGGCTTTGGTAATTGTCGATCGAGCTTCAGTGAGTTTTTTGCCGCCGTACAAGTCTAGCCATTCTCGCTGGAGGGTTTCTTGTCCGAGGTGGACGGTTTGGCCTTGGGCGGTAATTTCGACGAGTCGATCGCGCAGTTGCTCCATTAACTGGCGGTTGACGAGAATTCCGTTCAAACGCGATCGGCTACGCAGAGCACCGCTAGATGCGTTAATTTCCCGGCTGCAAACGGCTAAATTTCCGTCTATCGGTTCGATTTCTTGTTCGCCCAGCCATTTTGCGGAGGATGAGTCCAATTCAAAGGTAGCCTCCAATATTGCCCGTGTTGCTCCGGTGCGAATCGATCGGCGATCGACTTTCCCGCCCAAAACTGCATCGATCGCATCTAGGATAATCGATTTTCCTGCGCCGGTTTCCCCTGTAAATACGTTCAAACTCGGGCCAAAGTCTAGATCCAGGCGGTCAATTAGGGCAAAGTTTTCTATTCTGAGGGATAGTAACATGGGGAATTTAGAATTGATGATGGGAAATTGGGATTATATTTTAAACTACAATACTTTTAATTTTGCCATTATCGATCGAGTCTCAACATCAATGCAAAATAAATTTGTGCTGACCTTGGCTCTACTAAGCTTTGTCCTGATTGGGTCCTTCGGCTGGAAGCTTCACCGAGACAAAGACCAAATCTATGAATTAACGTTAGCGACTGGTATAAAAGCAGGTAATTATTACCCTTTTGGGCAGGCAATTGCTGAGTTAGT
Organism: Tychonema sp. LEGE 06208; assembly: GCF_015207505.1. Taxonomy (GTDB): domain Bacteria; phylum Cyanobacteriota; class Cyanobacteriia; order Cyanobacteriales; family Microcoleaceae; genus Microcoleus. Next base: position 15,713 of record NZ_JADEWT010000126.1, on the reverse strand, counting down.
TAGTCAACAAAATCCGCGCATCCACATTCAAGTTATTGAAACTCAAGGTGCCCAAGAAAACATGAACAAACTTGAGGCGAATGAGGCTCAGTTAGCGATCGTACAGAACAATACAGAGGCTGTGCCTTCGGCGAGAGTAATTGCTTCACTATTTAAGGAAGTTTTTCACTTAATTGTTTCTGAAAAATCTGGCATTCAGACTGTTGGCGATCTGAAAGGAAAACATATTGCCCTGATGGACAAAAAAAGTGGTTCTTACAGTTCTTTTTTCTTGATGAGCGAACATTATGGCTTGCCAGAAACAGATTTTATTTATACTGCAACTAATTGGACGGAGGCTACTAAATTATTTAGTAAGGGGGAGGTTGATGCTATTTTTCGGGTACTGCCTCCTGGGAGCGATTTGGTTAGCGATTTGCTAAAAAATACGCAGGGTAAGTTGGTGCAGATCGACCAAGGAGCTGCCATGAAAATTAAGTTGCCTTATTTGGAAGCCGATATTATTCCGAAGGGTACTTACAAAGCCGCTCCGGCTGTTCCCGATGCAGATTTGGGGACTGTAGGAGTACACGCTACTCTGTTGGCCCGGGAGGATGTCGATCCGGAAGTCGTGCGGGAAATTACGCGCATTTTGTTTGAGTACCGCCGCAATTTGGTGGCGGCTGATTCCCTGGCGGCAATGATTAATCAGCCGGGAGAAAACGGGAGTTTGGCTTGGCCCGTGCATGAGGGCGCTCAGGCTTATTACGATCGCGAAAAACCAGATTTTGTTGCTGCTAATTCTGATGCTATCGGTTTGTTTTTGTCGCTCGGCACTCTTTTGGCTTCTTGGATTTGGCAGTTGCGATCGCGCTTTTTGCAGAAACAAAAAAATCGGGCTGATAAATTTAATCTGGATATTTTAAGTTTGATCCAACAAATTCGTCTAGCGAAAACAGTGAATGAAATTGATTTATTGCAAGAGCAGTTATTTGATATTTTTAAGCAGGTGATTTTGGATTTGGATGAAGATCGGATTGATTCTGATTCTTTTCAGTCTTTTACTTTTACTTGGGAAACTGCTATGAAAATTGCGAGCGAGCGAGAAAAAATGTTGCGGGAATTACGGCTAATTTCGGATAGTTGATGATTAACATATATAGCTTTTCAAGCTCTCATAGGAGGTACTATCCGGGATAGGGCATTGGGCGGAGCGAAGCGGAGGGATTGGGCGGAGCGAAGCGGAGGGATTGGGCGGAGCGAAGCGGAGGGATTGGCCCGCGCAGGGCATTGGGCGGAGCGAAGCGGAGGGATTGGGCGGAGCGAAGCGGAGGGATTGGGCGGAGCGAAGCGGAGGGATTGGGCATACCTCACTTTTTTGAGAACCGCTATATAGCCTTTCAATCTCTCTACCTCACTTTTTTGAGAAAGGCTATATCGAGTTATTGGCTTTAGTTTACTGTAGCCGACTTTTCACATTTTTCAACGGGAGCATCTCAGTTTTGATTTTGAGCGTGCGAACTGTCGCAAACTCGCGCTCTATCCAACACTCGCGAGTTCGCGACAGCTCGCACTATTGATTGGCTTTAAATTTTTGACTTCGCTGTAGTCTCTAAATCGCCGGAGCAAACGGTTAGTAATGCGGGGCGTTCTGTGGTGAAAGTTTTAAAGCACCCACTCACCCCATTTCCTCCTAGGAAATGGGGAATAAGTTTGACTTAACTAGCCTTATTGTTGGGGGATCGATGGGAGATTTTTGCGTTGGTCGTTGAGGCGCTTCTTGGCATAAAAATTAATGGTCACTACCATTAATACAATCATGGCAATAATCGTAGCAATAGTTGAAGAAACTGGTAAACTTTGCTTAAATACTGCTAGCAATACTATCATTACTAACAAAACCGTTGGCACTTCATTTAATGCCCTAAATTGTTGACCAGTCCACCGACATTCATTCTTTGCTAATTTCTTCAGCAGCCAACCGCAATAGAAATGATAACCTATTAACAAAGCAACTAATGTTAGCTTTATGTGCAACCAAGTGTCTTTTAATACATCTGGTTCTGTTGAAATTAACCCGATCGCCATCAGGACAGTCACAAACATTCCGGGGGTAGTAATCAAATTATAAAGACGTTTCTCCATAATTTGATATTGTTCTTTAAGAATTGTTTTTGCCGGTTCTGGTTTCTCTTCGGCTTCCGCGTGATAGACGAATAATCTTACTAAATAAAATAAGCCAGCAAACCAAACGACAATGCCAATAAAATGAAACGATTTAAACCAAAAATAAGCCATGATTTGTTACCTTTAATGAACCACAGAGGCAGAGATTTCCCAGAGGTTTGTTGATTTTTACCTCCTGCAACGGGGTTTCTCGTCGATCATTGTACAAGAAAGCTGGTTTCTTTGTCATCAAGAAACCCGGTTTTTCAGTCACCGGATAGCCCAAGGCCTCATGTCGTTTCCGGTAGCATCGTCAGGTGATTTAACCGGCGCTAGGGCGCAGAGAACACAGAGGAAGACAAGAGAGAGATGAATACAGAACTATGAAGCGCGGATTTGATCTGACTCGATTTTATAATTGGGATGCTACCGGATTTGATATCAGTCATTGTACAAGAAACCGGGCTTCTTTGCCGTAACTGTTGAGACCCCAAGGATTTTCACTCCCGTACAAAAAATCCGGTTTCTTTGCCGCAACTGTTGAGCTCCAAGGATTTTTCCTCCAGCCACCGGCTCAATGGGGCAGCCCAAGCAGTTAATCATACTATAAAAAACCCGATTTATTTGCTGTAAAGAAATCGGATTTGTCAATAATTTGATAGCTTAAAATATTAATAGGAATACAATAAACCCCAGGGCGAATGTATCTAGACTTTATGTTAAGAGAATGTGGTATATTGGAGCAGAATTATTGAGTATCCAAACAATATTTAATTAGAGTTTACTATTGTCAAACTCTAACCTCAAATCACCATTGCCGACCATGTTTACGACTTAGAAGATCCCAGAATTTAGCGAGCGAAACATCATCAATTAATTGATATTATCACCCTCTCAATTTGTGCAGTAATTTGCGGTGCTGATACATGGGTGAATATCGAAAGTTACGGGCTCTTCTAAATACGAATAGTTAAAGACAATTTGAAAATTGCCGAATGGTATCCCGACCCATGACACAATTGCGAGAGTATTTTCTCGCCTCAAACCTGAGCAATTTCAAAAAAGTTTTTTGAGTTGGATTCAATATTATATTAGTAGTTTACCAAATGATGCTCAAAAACTTGGTGAATCCGTCCGCAGCCATTGGGAAATTGAGAATTCTTTACATTGGGTATTAGATGTGGGTTTTCGTGAAGATGATTGTCGGATCACAAAAGATAATGCTCCGCAAAATTTTGCTATAATTCAATACGGTTTACTTAAGACGATCCCCCCTAACCCCCCTTAAAAAGGGGGGAACAAGAATCCCCTCAAAGTCCCCCGACTATCCGGGGGATGCGAGGGGGATCTCCGGGGCATAAATATGTTAAGTGAACCGTATTGTTCTATAATTAGACACATCTCACTCAATCTTTTGAGTCAAGAAAAAACCTCAAAAACTGGAACCAAGAATAAGCGACTTCGAGCCGGGTGGGATGATGACTGTTTGACTAATATCCTCGCTGTTGCAGTTAACTAAATTCTCACGAATAACTCATTAATAACTATTATAACTCTTGCAAAAATCCAAAGCACCCCACCCCAACCCTCCCCTCCCGCGGGGAGGGAGCAAGATTATTCTTGTTTCTCCCCGCGGGAGGGGGGACTAAGGGGGGTAAATTTGACTTTTGCAAGAGGTCTATTATACAACTTGTAAATAGTGGTTGTAATATTTTTACTCTCTCAAAATTAGCACAAGCGTCAAAACCACCATTAATCAGTTCCTATTTTATCTAAAAGTTCATTATAAAGCGTGTCTGTAGCTTCTAAGAATGGTGAATTCATCTCAAAATATACTCACCACTGATGAACAGTGTTCAATAAGATGCGTTCCCCCTGGGGATTGGATAGGGGTTAGGAGCTTTCCGACAGTTGTATTTTTGTGGAAAAATGTAAGCTGTACTGCATTTTTATTGTAGATTTATTGAGCCATATCAAAGCTGGTGAAATCCTTTCTCCCTGTAATATCACTTTTTCAGCATGGCAGATACTTGACTCTTGAGTTTTTTTTGACCGACTCAATCTAACACAGCCTACAATAGTTTAGGTGAGACAAAACCTAAGTGTTTCCAAGCGGCTGCTGTGGCAATTCTGCCCCTACTTGTTCGCTGCAAAAATCCGATTTGCATTAAGTACGGTTCGTAGACATCCTCAATTGTTTGAGTGTCTTCTCCGGTGGAAGCGGCGAGGGTTTCTAAACCAACCGGGCCGCCGTTAAAGTTTTCGATCATTGCTGTCAAAAGTGACCGATCTGTCCAATCCAAGCCTAGGGGATCGACGTTGAACAATTCTAGGGCGATGGATGCAACTTCGGCATTGATTGGCTTTAAATTTTTGACTTCGCTGTAGTCTCTAACTCGGCGCAGCAAACGGTTAGCAATCCGGGGGGTTCCGCGAGCTCGGCGGGCAATTTCTTCGGCTCCTTCTGGGGTGATTTTAGTGTCGAGAACTTGGGCGGTTCTTTGGACAATTAGACTAAGTTCGTCTATTTCGTAGTAGCGCAATCTTTGGATTAAGCCGAAGCGATCGCGCAACGGAGATGTCAGCGATCCGACTTTGGTGGTTGCTCCTACTAAGGTAAAGGGTTTCAGGGGAATGCTGCGGATTTTGGCGCTTTTTCCTTGACCGATCGTAATATCTAAACGGCAGTCTTCCATCGCTGGATAGAGGATTTCTTCGGTAACTTTAGATAAGCGGTGAATTTCGTCGATAAACAGCACGTCGCCTGCTTTGAGGTTGACGAGCAATCCGACAATATCTCGGGGTTTTTCTAGGGCTGGGGCGGTGGTGATTTTGCATTCAACTTCCATTTCTGCTGCTAGAATTAGCGACATTGTGGTTTTTCCCAACCCTGGCGGCCCGTACAGTAACAGGTGATCCATCGGTTCGCCCCGCGATTTGGCTGCTGCAATTGCGATCGCCAAAACTTCTCTCAAGTCTTTTTGTCCGATGTATTCAGCTAACCGCTGGGGGCGGATTTTGTCTTCTTGTTTGTTGTTGATTTCGTCTGGTAATTCTTGCGATTCTAGCAGCGATTCCGTCTGGGGTTTAGCGGCTCTTTTTCGGGGAGCCGGGGCTATATCTTCAGGTAGGTTTGGGTCTGGGGGTTGTTGTTTGGAGGAGATTATAGCCATATTTATTTATTTGCACTCGGATAGCGAAAATTGTTTACAATTATTAGCAGAATTTTGAAAATTATTGAGGTCGTTATGAGTGTTCCATCTTCTTTATTAGCATCGAAAAGTATAACTTTTGAGGAGGCGATCGCGCTGACTCAATCTTTACTGTCGCTGATTCAGAGCGATCGACTTTTAGAGGGAGATATCGAGCAAGCTGTTAAATCTCTAGTGAAAACTCCCAACGGTGCTAGGGGTTTTTTTGTCACCTATCTGACGGACGACCGACAGGCGGCAGACCGGCCGTCACCAGGAGTTATCAAGGCGCTGCGATCGGCTCCTGAGATCGTAGCAGAACTGCTGGTGAAAAATGTGGCGATGTCGGCGGCAATGGTGTTGCATCATTCGCGCCTTCAAAAGGAGGAAATGGCGGCGGGTTCTGCTAGAGTGCAGGAGCGATCGCGCAATTTAATTCAAATCCTGCAAATGCCAGCCTGTCAAGCTGTAGCGTCGCAAATGCTAGAAAGTTTACAAACTAAAGAAGGTGAGTATGAGGAGTTTTTCCAACGCTGGGGCTACGACGACGAGCAAAGAGTCGCGATCGGTTCGGCAGTTGGGGAGGCGATCGGCTAAAATAACCTCCTAAGCCAAAAGCCAGAAGCCAAAAGCCAGAAGTCTAAGCCGGGGAGACAGATCCTTGATCAAAGCGGCCCGGCTGTGGAATAATTGCGGTTTAGCAAAAGCTGCACAATTGTAGCTGGAGTTGATTTAGGTGTGAAGGTAGTCAACGAGGGCGAAAAAATTGCACAGATCGGTGAAAGGAGTTGTCCAAAAAGCCCGAAAGGGCCGCGGCCGGCGACCGACAAACAGCCAGCGCAGGGCAAAGCTGAGTCTGCTGGCTACATTGGTGCGTCGGGACTTGGAAGCTCAATACAAAGGCTCGATTCTGGGCAATTTGTGGCCGCTGCTGAATCAGCTATCGCAATTGGTGATTTACACCTACGTATTCTCGATCGTCCTCAAGGTAAAACTCAAACTTGCAGGCTTCCCGGAAAACAGCGACATCACATTTGGAGTCTGGCTATTTGCAGGTTTGTTACCTTGGAGTGCTTTCACCAGCGGTTTGATTAAATCGGGAGTATCCGTAGTAGGGCAGCCAAATTTAGTCAAAAAAGTAGTATTTCCCCTCGGTTTGCTGCCCCTCGTGCCGATTTTTACAGCTTTTATTGAAAGTTCTCTCGGTTTAGCAGCCTTGATTCTGATCGTAGCAGTATCCTCGCAAAAGCTCAACGCTACTTTATGCTTGCTGCCACTGGTTTGGGTGCCTCAATTGTTGCTCACAGCCGGCTTGGGATATTTGACAGCGGGCTTAACCGTGTTTTTGCGAGACATTCCTCAGACATTAGGTGTTATTCTAAATTTTTGGTTTTATTTGACGCCGATCGTCTATCCAGCATCAATCATCCCCCAACAGTGGCGAGCCTGGATATTTTGGTTGAATCCAATGGCCACCATCTCCGAGGTTTACCGAGACCTCATCCTGTTGGGAGAAGTCAAACACTGGGGCGAATGGGGTGTCGCCACCCTAATCTCTGCTGCTATATTTTGTGGAGGTTTAGCGGTTTACCGGCATTTGCGTCCCGCTTTTGCTGACGTGCTGTAATATGTTTTACATTTAAATGCAATCTACTATCAAAAATCGCGATCGAGGTTCGTAGTGAGGACTTTAGTCCGCATAAAAAATCAAAGGACTCCCATTCCCAACGAGCAAACCTATTTTTTGTTCTAGCGGACATAATATCAATCTAAAATCTAAAATCTAAAATCTAAAATCTAAAATCGGATGACAGAAAATGTAATTTCACTAAAAAATGTTTCCAAATGCTTTAAGCGGTACGATCGTCCTGGAGACCGCTTAAAAGAAATTATTTATCCCAATAAAAAACTTGCTGATGAATTTTGGGCTCTCCACGACATCAATCTGGAAATTGCTCGCGGACAAACCCTAGGAGTAGTCGGTCGCAACGGGTCGGGAAAAAGCACGCTTTTGCAAATCATTGTGGGGACGCTGACACCCACCGCAGGAAGCGTCCGAGTAGAAGGGCGAATCTCCGCTTTGTTGGAACTCGGAAGCGGGTTTAACCCGGAATTTACCGGAAGACAAAACGTGTTTTTCAACGCTCAAATACTCGGATTCAATCAAAAAGAAACTGAAGAAAAATTTGACGAAATTGCTGCTTTTGCTGATATTGGAGATTTCATCGATCAGCCAGTCAAAACCTATTCTAGCGGTATGTTTGTCAGACTGGCTTTTGCCGTTGCGACTAGCGTAGAGCCAGATATTCTAGTGGTTGACGAAGCACTTTCGGTAGGCGACGAAGCTTTCCAGCGCAAGTGTTTTGCCCGCTTGCAAAGCATTCAGGAAGGTGGCGGAACGATTTTATTTGTTTCTCATGCTGCTAGTTCTGTGGTGCAACTTTGTACTTCGGCGATTTTAATGGATAGCGGAGAATTGCTGCTAGCTCACACACCAAAGGTGGTAATTTCTAAATATCAAAAGCTGATCTATGCCGATCCAGATAAAGTCTTGGGGTTGAAGCAAGATATTCGAGTTCTGAACCAACTGACAAAGCAAGAAAGTCAAGAAAATCTTCATAATCCTAATTTAGAAAGTACCAAAAGGGAGGCTGTACCGGAGCAATATATCTCTCAACCCAAGGAACATTATGATGAATTTTACGAACCGGGGATGATCCCGTCGAATACGGTACGGTATCCGTCTCGCGGCGCGGAAATTATTAACCCGCGCATCGAAACGCTGCAGGGAAATGTGGTAAATCACTTGCTCGGCCGTCAAGATTATGTTTACACTTACTCTGTCACTTTCTCGCGGTCAACTTCCAAAGTTAGGTTTGGAATGTTGATTAAAACGATTAGCGGTTTTGAGTTGGCTGGTGCTTCTTTGAAGGCTTCTACTCAGTCAGTTAGATATGTGGAAGCAGGAACGACAATTGTAGTTAAGTTTCAGTTTAAATGTTTGCTGAATCCGGGGGTTTACTTTTTGAATGCGGGGGTGGTGGGAACGGTAGATGAGGATTTAAGTTATCTGGATCGCTGCGTTGATGTGGCGATGTTCAAAGTTCAGTCTTGTACTGAGTCCTGCGGCAACGGCATTGTTGACTTGCTGATAGAACCGTGTTTAACTGTTGTAAATTCTGATTGTCTGGTGCAAGAACAGTCAACGGAAGTCATCTAATAATTCTGTGAAAACTTTGTAAAAATAATGAGCAATCTCAATTTAGAATTGTCCAAAAATCAAGTAATCCAAGCATTGATTCGAGATCGAGCTAAGTTTCCCGAAGATTTTAAACTAAATATTTGCGAAGACGATGAAATGTATTTGTTTAGCTTGAGCAACGTCAAGGAGGATGGAGACGATGGAGACGATGACGATCGCGAGCGAGCTTTGGTGCGCTATTATGCGATCGGGCGACGCATCCGGGATGCGGTTCAACAAGTTGTAGATTGGCATTTTGGCGGCTTTGAAAATGTACCGTCTTTTCTGGATTTTGCCTGTGGTTACGGTAGATTTACCCGGTTTTTAATTCAGGAAATGCCACCCGAGCAAATTTGGGTTTCTGATATTTATGCTAACGCGGTCAAGTTTCAAACTGAATACTTGGGCGTTAACGGTATTGTTTCGACTGGAAAACCGGAAAAATATTTAATTGACCGAAAATTTGACTGCATTCTGGCTAATTCTTTTTTCAGCCATATCCCGGAAAGAACTTTTACGAGTTGGCTCCAAAATTTGTATAATTTGTTGACCGAAAACGGGATTTTGATGTTTAGCGTTCACGGCGATTGTTTGCTGCCTTCTCACATAGAAATGCCTGCTAACGGTATTTTGTTTAGTGCCGAAAGCGAAAGTCAGTCTTTGGATAAGGAGGAATACGGCACAACCTATGTAACTGAAAAGTTTGTGAGAGAAATTGTCGGTAAAGTTAGCGGTGGGAAAGCTTTTGTTCACCGGATCAAAAAAGGCATATGCAGGTTTCAGGATTTGTATGTTGTTACAAATAAGTTAACTAGAGATTTTTCGGAGTTAAATTTTTATCACCACCCTGGAGGATATATTGATGTTGCTGCTTTTACCAACAAGCAGAATTTGTATCTGGAGGGTTGGGCTGCTGATGTGAATTTGGGCGGTCGAATAGAGGAAGTTCAGGTGCTGGTAAACGGTGAGGTGGTGCAGAGGTGCGAGCCTTTTTACGATCGCCGGGATGTGGCTGACTATTTTCAAAAAGATGCAATTTTGCAGTCTGGTTGGAACTGTTATTTACCGAAAAACACTGTGACACCCGAGGATGTGTTAACAGTTAAAGCAATCAATAACTACGGTTGGGAATGGATTCTGGAAATTTGCAGCGTGAAATCGCTGGTGGGCCAACGGCAATCGCAGTCTTTGTTGGGCTCTACTCACGAAAAACTCAAGTTGGTTGAAACTCAGCTAGAGGCGGCTAAAATAGCATGGGAGATCAGTCAAAGTAAGTTAATGATTACTGAACCACTATTAGAAGAATCTCAAATAAAGTTGCAAGAAACTCAAGCTCAATTAATGTCAGCTCACGCGCAGTTGGAACAAACTCAAAGTCAGTTAGTATCTGTGCAAATGCAGTTAGAACAAACAGAATCTCAGTTAATTAATGTCAAGCAAGAATTAGACCGATCGCACAATCGAGTTGAGGCAATGGAAAGCAGCAAGTTCTGGAAGCTGAGAAGCACCTGGTTTCAAGTCAAGCGGTTGCTGGGGGTAGCGGGAGAATAGGGCGGCATCTCCAGCTTTGAAAAAAGCATTTTGATAGCGCGAGCACTTGAAAAGCTCGCGTTAGGAGACTCTTAAATGCTTGGAGGCAGAGGTTTCCGAGAATAATAAGTAAAGTTGGTGTGGGAATTAGGGCGAGGGATATAAATTGTGAGTACAAATGACAGCAAACCGTCGGTTTTTATTGTTACTGGAATGCACCGTTCCGGTACGTCTTTAACGGCTTCTCTGTTTCAGAAAGTCGGGGTTGATATTGGTAAAAAGTTGGTTGGGCCGGCGGTGGGAAATGTGAAAGGTCATTTCGAGAATGTTGATTTTGTGGAGTTTCACAAGAGTGTTTTACGATCGCACGGCATAGATGAACTCGGCTGTACGTTGGAAAAAACGATTCCGGTAGCAGCGTCAGATGTGGAAATTGCCAAACGGGCGATCGACCAAAATCAACAAACTCAGAAGCATTGGGGCTGGAAAGACCCGCGAACAGCTTTATTTTGGGATTTTTGGTTAAAATTGCTCCCCGAAGCTAATTTTATCTGCGTTTATCGATCGCCCTGGGAAGTAGTCGATTCGCTTTACCGCCGGGGAACCGATGTCAGCTTGCTGCAGCATCCCGAAATGGCAGTAAAAATGTGGCTGCACTACAACCAACAAGTCTTAGAATTGTTTGAAAGTTTTCCCGATCGCTGTCTGCTGGCCAACGTTTACCCGATCGGCAACACTCCCGAATTTTTTATCGATCGAGTCAACGAAAAATTTAACGTTAACTTAAGTGCGATCGCCGCCGACAACTTTGAAGAATCTTTATTAGTCAACGATATTGTTAAAAGTCATAGACCGAGTTTAATAAAACAATATTTTCCCGAAGCATTAGAACTCTATCAAGTTTTAGAAACCAAAGCCGGCAATCTCAGCAGCAAATCTCAATTGTCGAATGACCAAATTATTCATTTTCCAGTATCTCCTGTCGGGCCTTTTGAAGATTGGCTCAAAATCCGCTTGCTGGAAAAACAACAAAAAACCAGCAATTTAGAAGTCAAACAGTGGCAAGAACAATTTCAACAAGCTCAAGCAAAAGTGTTGGAATTGGAAACGAAGTTAGGAGAAACTCAAGTACAGCTTGATGGCAAAGAATCTCAATTTCAAGAAGCCCTAGCAAAACTGCTCGAATTAGAAACAGAATTAGGAGACACTCAGGTACAGCTTGACGGTCAAGAATCGCAATTTCAAGAAGCCTTAACAAAAGTCTTGAAATTAGAAACAGAATTAGGAGAAACTCAAGTACAGCTTGACGGCAAAGAATCTCAATTTCAAGAAGCCTTAGCAAAACTGCTCGAATTAGAAGCAGAATTAGGGGAAACTCAGGTACAGCTTGCCGGCCAAGAATCGCAATTTAAAATAGCCTTAACAAAAATTTTAGAATTAGAAGCAGAATTAGGAAAAACTCAGGTAAAGTTTGAAGAAAAAGAATTTAAATTAGATCAAAAATTAGCTGAATTATTGAGCTTGGAAACAGTCCAGAGTCAAACTCAGCAAGATTTGGAACAATCGCGGCAGGAAAATGCCAAAATCCAGGCTGAACTTTCTGCAATCAAGTCTTCTGACTGGTGGAAACTTAGAGAAAAATGGTGGGAATTTAAGCACAAAATCCGCGATTTATTCCCAAGATTTGTTTTTTCTTTAGACCAACCCACTACTTGGCAAGTTAGCGATTCCCACCTACTAATTGAGGGTTGGGTGTTTAACACAAAAAAAGATATTAAAGCTGTCCGCGCCCGAATTGAAAATAAGAGTTTTGCCGCTGTTTACGGTCTGGAAAGAAGCGACATAGCTAGCTGGTATTCTAATATTGGGTCGGCAAAAAAATCTGGTTTTACAATGGAATTGCAAGCTCCCGCCGGACGGCACGAGGTGTTGTTGGAAGCGCAAGACGAGGGAGGAAAATGGCATTTTTTGGCAGCTTATCCGCTGTTAGTTTCAACGATTCAAGCGTCGTTAGATGTACCGGTGGTGTGGGAACAGCGTCAGGGTCAAGTTTTGTTTGCGGGTTGGTGTTGTCACCACGATCGCAAAATTGCTAAATTAAGTCTTTTGTGCGGCGATACTTCTGTAGAATGCGCCTACGGTTTGCGCCGAAAAGATGTCGGCGAAGTGTTTCCTGACTGGGTTAACAGTTCGGAAAGCGGCTTTGAGGCGCTTGTCAATTTGCCTCCGGGTGAATGGCACGTTTCTCTGCAAGCCGAGTTAGAAAACGGGGAAATTTTGTATTTTCAAGCACCGAAAATATTGACTGTGCGGCGCTACGATATTTGGCAGCGAAGTGCTGATAAATATGAGGAGTTTTCGAGTTTTGTAGAGGCAATCCGGCAGCGGGCGAGGGAGAGAAAACAGCGTCTCGGCAGAATTGTGCCGATGCCTTGGGAAATTGTGAAGGTGATGCGTCAGTTTGGGAAGATTTACAAGCAGCAAAAACAGTTTACTGCGCCGGGAGATTTGCTGCCGCCTGCGGGTTTTGTGCTTGCTTCACCGATTGATAGGTATGATGCTTGGCTGGAGGTGAATCAGTGGAACGATCGCGCGCGCGATTACCTGATTTATCGGCTAAAATCCTGTGGGGAAGCGCTGCCAAAAATCTCGGTGGTAATGCCAGTTTACAATCCGCAGATAGATTTTCTCGAAAGTGCGATCGACAGCGTAATCAATCAAGTTTATCAAAACTGGGAACTCTGCATCGCCGACGATCGCAGTACCGACGCTAGGGTTGCTGAAACTTTGAAAAATTCGGCCGCAAAGGACGATCGTATCCGCATCACATTTCGCACAGAAAACGGCAACATCAGCGCCGCCACTAACAGCGCCGCCGCCCTCGCCACAGGCGACATCATCCTGTTTTTAGACAACGACGACGAACTAACTCCCGACGCATTAGGCGAAGTCGCCTTATATTTTGCCACGCATCCAACCACCGACTTTCTCTACTCAGACGACGACAAAATCGACACCAAAGGTCGCAGATTCGCCCCGCAATTCAAACCAGAATGGTCGCCAGAACTGCTGCTTTCCTATATGTATCTCGGTCATTTGTGCGCCGTCAAAAAAGAAATTTTTGAACAAATAGGCGGCTTGCGGATCGGTTTTGAAGGCTCGCAAGATTACGATTTTGCCTTAAGAGCAACCGAAATTTCTCGCCGCGTCGCCCACCTGCCCCTAGTGCTTTATCACTGGCGAACCGCACCAGGTTCTACAGCCGTATCTGGGGCTGCGAAACCATCCAGTTTTTCCGCAGGTCAACAAGCCATTCAAGACGCACTAAACCGCAGAAAAATTAAGGGAACTGTCGCTCAGCACGCCTGGGCAATCAAAGAAAATTTGGGCATATTTGCCCAGGATTTCCCTGATGATGGCCCGTCAGTAACTTTGATTATTCCTACTAAAAATCAAGTTAAACTGCTGAAAGCCTGTATCGATTCTCTCGAAATTACAACATACAAAAATTATCAAATTGCTGTCATTGACAACGAAAGCGACGATCCAAAAACCCTGGAATATTTAAATCAGTTAACTTGTCAAGTTTTGCGAATCAAAAATCCTGGAGGAAAGTTTAGTTTTGCGGCAATTAACAACCGCGCTGTCGAACAAGTTGACAGCGAATACCTGTTGTTTTTGAACAACGATACTGAAGTAATCACCCCGCGATGGCTGAGTCAAATGGTTGGATACGCTCAAATTCCTGCTGTGGGTGCAGTCGGTGCGAGGCTTTTATATCCCGATGGCAGAATTCAACACGCGGGCATAATTCACGGCCTCCATCACGGTTTAGCGGGTCACGCTTTTAAGCTGATGAACAGCGACAATCGAGGCTATCTTTCTCAAGCGATGGTAACGCGAAATTACTCGGCGGTAACAGCCGCTTGCACGATTACTCCGCGTCAATTGTTCTTAGAATTGGGAGGCTTTGATGAGGAGAATTTTGCTGTTGCTTACAATGATGCAGATTACGGATACCGATTGTTAGAACTCGGTTATCGGTGCGTTTACTGTCCCGATGCGGAGTTGTTGCATAAGGAGGGAACTTCTAGGGGTTTTACTGACAATCCTCAAGAAGTTGCAGCTTTTAGGCGCAAGTATGCGAGGAAAAATGATGGTTTTTACAGTCCTCATTTGTCTTTGGAAGATGAGTATTTTCATATTCAACCCCGACGGGTTTTTATGAAGGAAGAAGGTTCGGCAACTGATTTTGTAACGGATGTAACGGATGGAAAAAAGAAGGAAGAACTAAAATGTGGTAATTTTGGTTCTTTGACATCACTAAATACTTTTGTAAATCCTATCAAAGTTTTGATGTGCAGCAATTCGCTGGATTTTACGGGCGCGCCGCTGCATCAGTACGAAATTGCGGTGAAATTGGCGGCTGAGGGTACGATTTTGCCGATCGTATTTTGCACCACAGACGGGCCTCTGCGTCAAGCTTACGAACAGCAGGGAATTGAAGTCATTGTGCGCGACAATCCCCTCGAACACATCTATCAACGCGATACTTACGATGAAGCTATCCGCAGTTTTAGCAAGGAAATTGAAAGTTTAAAAGTAGATGCAGTTTATGCCAATACTTTAGAAAACTTCTTTGTAGTTGATGCGGCCCAGGAAATCGGAATTCCGACGGTGTGGAACGTACACGAAAGCGAACCTTGGCAAACTTATTTTAACAGGTTTGGTTCAGAGATTGCGGCGAGAGCTTTGGAATGTTTTCGCTTTCCTTACAAGGTGATTTTTGTGGCGGATGCAACGCGGGACAGATATTTACCTCTCAACAGCCACTACAATTTTACAGTGATTCATAACGGCTTAGATTTGAGCCAACTAGAAAATTCGGAGAATTTTGAATTGGCTAGAAAAAGCTTAGGTGTTGCAGCGGAAGATGTGGTAATTTTGCTGCTGGGGACAGTGTGCGAACGCAAAGGCCAGCAGGATTTAGTTAAGGCACTTTCGCTTTTGCCTGAAAAATGGCACAATAAAATCAGGTGTTTCATTGTGGGCGATCGCCCGAGTATTTACAGTAATAAATTAGCCGAGTTGGTGGGGGAATTGCCTGAAGAGTTGCGGCGAAGGGTGACAGTAGTTCCCGAAACCGGGAAACCAGGAAAATATTACAAAGCGGCGGATATTTTTGTTTGCACTTCTAGGATAGAAAGTTTTCCGAGAGTGATTTTGGAGGCGATGGCTTGCGACTTGCCAATTATTACAACACCTGTTTTTGGAATTAGAGAACAAGTGCGATCGGGAATTAACGGTTTGTTTTATACGCCGGATCGCCCGGAGGAATTAGTTGCAGCTTTGATTAGTTTATTGGAGGATAAATCATTGCGCCAGCAGTTAGCTGGAAATGCTAAATATGTCTTGGATTCACTCAATACTTTTGAGGAGATGACTCAAGCTTATGCAGAGATTTTCTGCGAAGCATATTTCAGTAGTCATTAGTCATTAGTCATTAGTCATTAGTCATTAGTCATTAGTCATTAGTCATTAGTCATTAGTCATTAGTCATTAGTCATTAGTCATTAGTCATTAGTCATTAGTCATTAGTCATTAGT
>NZ_JADEWT010000125.1 GCF_015207505.1 Tychonema sp. LEGE 06208 | reverse complement strand
CGTCAGTTAGACGGGGATAGCCTGCGGACTGGTGAGTGCCGACACTGCCAGAATGAAACAGGAAGTAAGGTTCAAAGTCCAGCTTTGTATAAAGCTGGGTAGCTTTGGGTAAGTCTTATGTAACGGAAAAAACAGACCGCTGGTTGGCAAGGTAACGCCCTACCGTAAAATATAAACCATGTTTGTTGTACGAAAACAGTTTTTGGTCTTGGGAAACAGGACTTCTGCGTGGGTTCCCTACGAAGGGATAAAGGCTGCAAAGCTAGAGATGCAGTGTCAGACTCGGATCGTCTTCAGTGACGAATCTCAGTAATGAGATACCCAACGCCGTGCAACGGCAGATGATACACGAAGCCTACACGCTCACCGAAGGTCAGTGCTAGGTATTTCACTCTAGACTAACTATTCCAAGGAACACACAAAAATAATGCGAATTTTATTTGTATCCGCCGAAGCAGCACCCCTCGCCAAAGTTGGCGGCATGGGCGATGTCGTCGGCGCTTTGCCTAAGTTTTTGCGGCGCATGGGACACGATGTCCGCATCTTCATGCCCTACTACGGCTTCGTTCCCGACAAAATGGACGTTCCCAAAAAACCTGTTTGGAATGGGGCGGCCATGTTCCAAAATTTCTCAGTCTTTGAAAGTGTTTTGGCGGGAACCGATGTACCTTTATACTTATTGCAACATCCATCTTTCTTGCCGCGCCGCGTTTACGGCGGCGTAGATGAAGATTGGAGGTTCACTTTTTTTGCTAATGCTGCCGCTGAATTTGCCTGGAATTACTGGAAACCCCAAATTATCCACTGTCACGACTGGCACACGGGGATGATACCTGTTTGGATGAAGCCTGACCCCGATATCAGCACGGTTTTTACTATTCACAATTTAGCTTATCAAGGGCCGTGGCGCTGGCGTTTGGAACAGATGACTTGGTGCCCCTGGTATATGCAAGGTCACAATACAATGGCTGCTGCAGTACAGTTTGCCGATCGCGTAAATACAGTTTCGCCAACCTACGCCGAGCAAATAAAAACCCCAGCTTACGGCGAAACTTTGGAAGGTTTGCTGTCTTACATTGGCGGTAAAGTATCGGGAATTTTGAACGGAATTGATACAGAATCTTACAACCCAGCAACTGACAAGTACCTCCATCAACAATTCAGTGTTGATACGCTAGAAAAGCGCCCAGCTAACAAAATTGCGCTGCAAGAAGAAGTCGGTTTGGAAGTGAATAAAGGTGCCTTTTTAATGGGCATGGTGACGCGGCTGGTAGAACAGAAGGGATTGGATTTGATCATTCAAATGCTCGATCGCTTCATGGCCTATACCGACGCTCAGTTTATTGTACTCGGAACGGGCGATCGCTACTACGAAACCCAACTCTGGCAAATGACAGCCCGCTATCCCGGTCGGATGTCCACCCAATTACTCTACAACGACGCGCTCTCCCGGCGCATTTACGCAGGCTGCGACACCTTCCTGATGCCCAGCCGTTTCGAGCCCTGCGGCATCAGTCAAATGCTCGCCCTCCGCTACGGCTGCGTCCCAATGGTGCGCCGCACCGGCGGTTTAGTCGATACCGTTTCCCACAACGACCCAATTAATGATACCGGTACAGGTTACTGCTTCGATCGCTACGAGCCCCTCGACTTGTTCACCTGCATGATCCGAACATGGGAAGGTTTCCGCTACAAAGATAAGTGGAAAGAACTTCAACAGCGCGGCATGAGAGAAGATTTTGGCTGGGATATTTCTGCCAAGAAATATGTCAATTTGTACAGCGATATTTTGGGGATATCGCCCGAAGACAATGCACCGGAACCAGAACCCGAATTGAGCGGTGGTAAGGGTTAATTGGTAATGGGTAAGTTGACAGTTGACAGTTGACAGTTGGCTGTTGACTGTTGGCTGTTGGCTGTTGTTCTTTGTTATTTGTTATTTGTTATTTGTTATTTGTTCTTTGTTATTTGTTAGTTTTTGGCTCCAATGCCCGATGCCCAATCCCTCCGCTTCGCTCCGCCCAATCCCTCCGCTTCGCTCCGCCCAATGCCCAATGCCCGATGCCCTGTTTGCCCGATGCCCTGTTTGCCCGATGCCCAATCCCTCCGCTTCGCTCCGCCCAATGCCCAATTAATCAACAAATAAATCGAGAGGTAAATGGCCGTAAGTCCCGCTAACTCCATCTTCAGAAGAAAATTGACACGACACTAAAACTCCTCGGTAAGTTCCCGGATAACCATCAACATAATAGGAACCCTTCAAAGTATTGAACTTAATATAAACCGAACCGGTAAAGGTCGAACCAGTATTTGGATCTAAAACAGCTTGATATCCGAAAGCTTTCAAATAAGTTTCTAAAGCTAAAAAACCCTCATCCGTCGAAGCAGCGCAAACTCCCAGCATTTGATAATCCGACAAACTTGCTACCAGCAAAATCGCTTGACGCAACGCCTGTTTTTCCAGCGGCGACGCTACAGATTGCATATCCAGACAAGTAAAATCTTTGAGGATTTGCTGTGCTGCTTCAACAGTCAGGGTAGTCGGGTTTTGAGTAGACATGAATTGCTCTGATATTTACCAAAAGTACGATCGACACTCGGGCACTCGTCAACGGATTTCTGCCATTGCAACCCTCGATCGACGGCGGTAACACTCGCGCCAGCCCCGATTATAGCCTAATTGTGGATCGGGAAATCATTTTGGGCGATCGGCCTACTGCCTCGCACAATCTACCTAGATTCCCAAAAAATATCACAAAAATGTCAACTTAGCTGAATTTGCCTCTATTAAGAGTATAGACAAAAAGCACACAAATTAGTAAATAAATTATGAAGTTAGAGCAATTATCGAAAGACCTAAAACTTGTGAGGAAATTTATTTTTAGGCTACTAAAGAAAGCCAAACCCCTCTACTTATTCCTAATATTTAGCATCTGTATAGGTATTTCTGGCTGGACAGTAGAATCTAATTTCATCAAAATTCCTTTAATCGGCTTTCACGACATTGTAGACACTCGCAATCCCGCCCAAGTGCCACCAAAGCGCCTTGCTTTTTCCATAGACTACACCAAACAAGATTTTTCAGTATTTTTAGAATATATAATGAAAGAAAACTATTGGTTATTATCATCTCAAGACCTGTACATATACTTTATCAAAAAGTCCCAGCCAATACCACCTCAAAGATTGGGTCAAAAACCGATTATGATCTCCTTTGATGACGGGTATAAAGGCGTTCATGTAAATGCACTTCCCGTCTTAGAAAAACTTTCAGCAGTCCACCAGAAAAAAGGCAAATTTGTGTTATTTGTCAATCCTCAGTTCTTAGGTGTGGATATGGGTAAGAAATTCATAGCCCACGCTAGTTGCAATGATTTAAGATACGGATATAAACAAGGTTTTTATGACGTTCAATCTCACGGTTTTTCTCACAAAAACTTCACTCAAATTAGCGCAAAAGAATTAGAATTTGAAATTGCCCAATCTAAGTCTGAATTGATAAAATGTATGGGAGATTTGGACAAAAATAAGATTATTGGCGCTCACATAGCTTATCCCTACGGCGCATCAAACAGACAAGTGGAAAAGATTTTGCCTAAATATCATTTAACTGGTTTTTTGTACAATGACAATTTCTTCAGAGCAAACAGACTCAAAAATAACTACCGCATTTCTCGCATCACTGTGGATAAATATATGTCGCAGCAAGGTTTAATTCAGATTGCTAAAAAAGCTTCTACTCTCAGAAAGAAAGAGTAGCTTTAAGTAGCATTTTATTGTGGTTTATTTCCTTAATTTTGCTCGTTTATCCGCAAGTTGGGGAGGCGCGCGCCATTGTGCGATCGTGCAAAAAAGCTAGTAGCTGTTACTGATATTTGCACGTTTAGATCAGTCCGCGTTTTTTGAGCTTTGCTAGCGCATCTTCTGCCGCATTTTTCTCAGCATCTTTCTTGCTTTTGCCTTTCCCTTCTCCATAGCATTTCTCTGCAACATAAACCTTAGCGAGAAATTTGGGCTGGTGGGGCGTACCTCCTTCTTGGACTGTGACGTATTTGGGCGGAGTCGCTTCACCGTTGGCTTGTACCCACTCCTGAAATCGGTTTTTCGAGTCTACAGTCGATCGCGTTTCCACAACATTTTCGGGAACAGAATCAAACATTTGCCACACAAACTCGCGAACTTTGTCCATATCTTCCGTGTCCAGATAGTAAGCGCCAATGAATGCTTCAAAGGTGCTGCTGAGCAAATTTGGATTAGTAATCCCACCTTCTCGATAAGCTCCTTTGCCGAGTCGCATTTTTAAGTCTAAACTGATTTCAGTAGCAAATCTGGCTAATTGTCTTTCATCTACTAATGCAGAACGCCGGCGAGTCATTTCGTCTTCTCCCATTTCAGGGTGGCGCTGATAGAGATATTCGCCACTGAGAAAAGTCAGCAAAGCATCGCCGAGAAATTCTAAGCGTTCGTTGTCTTCTTCGCGGAATGTGGGGTTTTCGTTGACGTAGGAACGGTGGGTTAGGGCTTGGCGCAGCAGTTTTTCATTGTTGAATTCGGGAATGGTTATTTCGAGTTCTTGTGTTTGATTAATCGGGCGCATGGGAGTTTGGTAATTGTTATTGCTTTTGGAGTTGGGTGTTGTTATGTTGGCAGACATGAAGGAGCCGCAAATAGCGGTTGCTTTGGAGCATCTAGTTTATCAAATAAACTGGATTTTTGCTATCTGCGGCCGGGTTGATTTTAACAGATATTGGGCAGTTTTAGTATTACCCGGTTAGTCCGTCAGTCCGCCAGGGGTTAAAACCCCTGGCTCATAGCTAAAGTCCTCTTAAGAGGACTGAAGATTGTGTTTTTTAACTGTCTGTCAGTCGGTTTTAACCGACTTTAGCTATTAGACAGGGAATTCATTCCCTGGCGGACTGTGCAACTTTATGCAGATAATTGATCTGCTTTTCTTGATAACTCTTTTTGATTTTTAAGTTGTGGCTTCAATCCTGCACACAAATGAGACAATTCGTCTACATAATGAAAGTTATCCTCACCAACGAGGTTAATCAGTTTTTGGCTGGCACTTTTACGCCGTGCAAAAACGATGACTGTTATACCCAAAGCCTTCAAAACGGTGATTAAACCTGCAAAGTCCCTATCTCCTAAGACTAGGATAATTATGTCCAGAGAAGGCTTCATTGCCACTCGTTTGATACAGTCAAACACCAATTGTTTATCTGCACTGTTTTTACCATCGGGGACATCAACGCCTTTAAAACCCTGCTTTTCTAGCCGAGTATTGTGGGTATCTTGATTTTCTTTCTGCGAATTGTAGTAACTTTTAGGCGGTTCTAAACGTCCTTGTGATTTGGCAAAAGCCAGCAGTAATTCAGCTTGATTTGGCTTTAAGTAGACGTTCTGAGAATCCAAAAACATGGCAACTCGCTGAGACTTGCTTTTTTGTTTGCCTGCGGTTCGATGATTGTCCGTCATTTGATTGTGTCCTACAAAGAGGTTGACTGGACAGCCTCGACGTATCGCGCATCTAGCATTAATGGAAAGTTGCTTGTGGATTTGCTCAAAAATGAGCATCTCAGCACAGGACAATCTGTTACCACAAAACACTGTAATTTTGTTGGGATTTGATTAGCGTCTTAGCTACAGGGCTTACAGAACTCAAAGGAGTTTAGTAGCACACCGTTGAAGGGAAATCTAACTCAATGATGTTTCGATTTTGTCAAGCTTGTATCAAACTTGTTAAAACGACATTAGACGTTCTTTCCGCTCAACGGGGTGCTAGAAACTCCTTTGAGTTCTATAAACCCTGTAGCTAAGACGACTCAATCAACATTCCTTAATTTTGAATGCGATATTTTGTTTTAGCTGTGCTTTGAGCATGGCATTTTAATTATGGGATGTCAAGTATTCGGTAAAAATTATTTTTCTGACATCTTTATATATATCTGAATGGGGTTTCCGCCCACCTGATATCGCCAGTTACGCACCCTCAGAAACCGGGTTTCTACCAGTTTTTGGCGACGAGTCACGATAAATATCCCAAGAAACCCGGTTTCTCGCCCCCCATGTGCGATCGCCCTTTGAGATTTTCACCCACCCGATACCGCCAGTTACGCACCCTCAGAAACCCGGTTTATACCAGTTTTTGGCGGCGAGTCACGAGAAATATCCCAAGAAACCCGGTTTCTCGCCCCCCATCTGCGATCGCCCACAAGCCCCTCTCCCCGTGGGCCCATCCCGCTTATCGCCAGCATTTGAAAACTAAATGTAAAAATATGTTGCAATGTTTCTACTGTTGTGTTAAGTTTAGTTACATAAGGTTGAAATTAAACGAGGTATCCGATCGTGCAAAACAAAGACGCAAAAGTAGGCTTCACTGAGTTCGCTGAAACCTGGAACGGTCGTTTGGCAATGCTAGGTTTTGCGATCGGCTTAGCTACCGAACTCCTCACCGGTCAAGGCATTCTCTCTCAAATCGGTTTGATGTAATCAGCTTAACTCCATAAAATAGCTGTAATTTGTGGGGATCGACCCCCTTGACAAGTGCGATCGCCCCGCCCGCTAATAAGTCCCCTTCATTGATAACGAAGGGGATTTTGCATTTTTTATCAAAAATTAAAACCGATGGTACTATCATTTTTTTCGTCTGAATATTTATCCTCACTAAGCAATTCCTACCGAACCCAACATCCTCGATTTAGGAGTAAAAGCCGGAAGCTTCACTAAACCCTCCCGTTGGCGAGACCGCAGACTGTTATTTAAAATCATCTCCGACAGATCCGGCATTTCTTGCCAGCAGTGGGAGCAGAACCAGTAAATGCGATTGTGGCGAGCGTGGCGGAGCAGTGTAGAAGAACAACAAGGGCAACTATTCATGATATTTTAAACCTTATTTAAGACGTGGAGCGATCGGCAATTCATTGCAGAGATTCACGAATGGAGGCGGATATTAATTTCAGACACAACAAATTTTTTTTTCACTCACAACTTTGAGTGTCTCGTAAGTACCACTTTTGAAGACTCAGCAGTAACATCACAATCAGAAGCTGAACCATCCAAGGCGCGACAGAAAAACCCCAAAGAAAACAACCTAGTCCGGCCACAGCCACAAGTACAAAAATATCTTGAGAGGTTTGCCAGTAAATCCAGACGGCTGCCAGAGAAACTATCAGTAGTAAAATGTAAGCTGAGGGCATAGTCGTCTTCTCCAAAGGTGTCTGCCAACTGTCAGGAGCGATCCCCGACCATGTACTAAAACTAAAACTAAAAACTGAAGAACTTATGAAGATGAGCAAATTGTTACAAAAAGCAAAATACTCCTGCTAATTATTATTTATCCGATCGCTCAGCAGGAGTAATTATTTTAAAGGCTAAAGAATTCAATAGGGGCGATCGACCTATGCTTCCTCCCAGCCCAAAGCTTGAGCCACCATAGCAGCCAAAACCATCGGTTCAAAAGGCTTAGCAATCACACTGACAACGCCTAAATCTGCGAACATTCGCCTGTCGCTAGCGAGAGCCTTAGCCGTCAATAAAATTACTGGAATGTGCCGCGTAGCATCATTAGCTTGTAACTGTTTAAAAGTAGTAGGCCCGTCTTGATCCGGCATCATCACGTCCAAGAGAATAGCATCAGGCTGTTCTGCAAGAGCCTTAGCCACGCCCTCGCGGCCAGAACTCGCCGTCAGGACTTCCCAGCCGCCTACTACCTCAAGACTCACTTGAGCCACTTCCCGAATATCTTCCGCATCGTCAATTACCAAGATGCGCTTGGCATTCAAAATTAACATTTTTTTTAACAATCAGAACTTATTCTCAGATTAAAGGCGAAATGTGAATGTTTGGTAAAGCAAAGTGTTTTGCCAGATCGAACTTTACACTAAATTTTTAAAACAGTAAAATCTTTCCACCCTAAAAATCGGCTTTTTGACCTCAAATCCCGATTTTAGGCCGTTCCGGCGCATCTATCCTAGCAAAAATGACAATCTTGGACCCACTGCAATTACCAAATAAACCTGGTTTTTTTAATATAACTTTGCCGGCCTTAGCTGTAATATCCTATCCGGTCAATTGACAGCACTAAGATTGGTTCGATCGTTCGGACTTTAGTCCGAAAAAGCTGCGGACTTTAGTTCACACTACGAACCTTGCTGCAAGTAAATCTAAAATCAAAAACTTGTACGCTCGCGACTTGTCCGCTGGCGTAGCCTAAGCAAGCCGAAGTATCTAAAATCTAAAATCGAATACCTTCTGCCTTCCCTTAACTTTGCCCTTCTCCGAGAATTGGCAGACTTAAGAAAAAAGTGCTGCCCTCATCCAAAACACTCTCTACCCAAATCCTGCCCCCGTGCTGCTGTACGATACTGCGACAAATAGCCAGCCCCAAACCAGTACCTCCTTTCTGGCGAGAATCAGAACCATCCACCTGTTGAAAGCGTTCAAAGATGATCTCTAGCTTGTCTGCCGGAATGCCCCGCCCTCGGTCTTTGACAGCAATCACGATAGACGAACTCACGGACGACAAGTGCGGATTGGTGGCGACAGCATGAGGAGAGGATAGCGACTTCAAGTCCGATCGGGCTGTCAAATCCCGATCGTGCATCAACTCCCCGCTCAGCCAAACCGTAGCCCCTGACGGAGAAAATTTAATAGCATTGCTGAGCAAATTTGTCAAGGCTTGAATTAGCCGATCGGGCACAGCCCGCAACAGAGCTTCCACAGGCCTGACGGACAAAATAACTCCCGCCTGTAGCGCCATGCCCTGCATCTCGTCAGTCGCCTGCAACATCAGCTCAGCAACATTGCAAGTTTGTTTGACGGCAGTGCTGTAACTCGACTCCATGCGCTCTAAATCGAGAATGTCGTTGATCAAGCGCACCAAGCGGTCAGTATTAGTGACAGCAATTTCCAGCATCCGCTTGGCTTTGTGAGGGTGAACGTCAAGCAAACCGCTGTTGAGGAGGCCTAGAGCGCCGTGAATCGAAGTCATCGGTGTCCGCAGTTCGTGGCTGACAACGGAGATGAATTCATCTTTCATGCGCTCGACGGCAAGCCGATCGGTGATATCTTTAAAAGTCACCACGGCTCCAATAATTTGGCCTTGTTCTCGCATCGGAGCGACAACGTACTCCACCGGAAAAGTGCTGCCGTCAACCCGCCAAAAAACTTCATCATTAACGCGCCGAACCTCTCCGTCTGCTAAGGTGTCTAAAATTTGAGAACTTACCCGCAAGGGCAGTTTTCCCGTTGGCGCGGCGGCGCAGTCGGCGACAAGTTCAGAAGTAGAATTGATGACAGTTGCAGGCGACAAAAGCTCGATCGCCCGCGAGCATTCTTCGTGAGAACGGTTTATGGTTTCATAGAGCGGTCGATCGATCCATTCCTTCGAGTCGCAGCCGGCCATTC
The DNA here is from genome assembly GCF_015207505.1 of Tychonema sp. LEGE 06208. GTDB lineage: Bacteria > Cyanobacteriota > Cyanobacteriia > Cyanobacteriales > Microcoleaceae > Microcoleus. The sequence goes on along the minus strand of NZ_JADEWT010000125.1, from coordinate 8,987 downwards.
TCACCGCCGCCGGATTGACAAAAGTTACTTTTCCCTGTTTGTTCAACCCGCAAATGCCTTCCCCGGCGGAGAACAAAATCATTTCTGTTTGGTGGCGGAGTTGTTCTAGGGCTTTTTCAACTCGCTTGCTGTCGCTGATGTCGCGAGCGATTGTCGAAACCCCCGTCACCATTCCTTTAGCGTCTTTAATCGGAGAAATCGTCAGGGACACATCTATCTGTTCGCCGTTTTTGTGTAAGTGTACGGTTTCGTAATGGTCGATAGTGGTTCCAGCCCGAATATTTTCCAGAATTTGGGGCATTTCCTTGGGGCGTTCGGGTATTGCTAAAATTTCGATCGACTTCCCCTTGACTTCCGCCGCACAGTAGCCGTAAATCTTCTGGGCTCCTGCATTCCAGCTCTGAATTGTCCCGGCGAGGGTTTTGCCGACGATCCCGTCGTCAGAGGACTCGACAATGGACGCTAAGCGGACGAGTTCATCTCTAGCTTGCTTGTATTCGGTGATGTCGCGACCCAAAATCACGATACTTTTGCGTCTGCCGTCAGGGTGAAATAGGGGTACTTTAATCACGTCGTAGATTTTCACAGTACCGTTCGATTGGGGAATCACTTCTTCACCCCTAGAAAGCATACCTTTTTCCCACGCGGCTCGATCGCTCACCTCGCACGCCTGTAGCGCCTCCAGATAAAAAGGGCTGAGTTTTCCTAGCTGAGAATCTGTCAGGCCACGGTATTCATCTGCTGATAGCTCGAACAATTCCAGTATTGCTTGATTTGCCTCCTGCCATCTGCTTTCGCCATCTTTGAAGCAGACAATATCTGGCATGGCATTCATCAGCAAGTCGAGATAGAGGTTTTCTCGCAGTGCAGCTTCTGCCTCGGCCCGCTTAGCGATTTCCTGTTGCAGGTTTTTGTTGGCCGTTTGCAGCGAATCAATTAACAAACTTTCGCTAACAGTGCGTTGTTTAATTATTTCTTGGAGTCTGTGGACTTCTAGCGACAGCTTCCTGCGGGCCAACAAATTCTCTACCCGCAAGTGCAGTTGGGCGGCCTCTACGGGAGTTACGATTAAATCGTCAATTCGGCGATCGAGTTTTTGTGTTTGCTGCCCAAAAGGCGGCTCGGTGAGGGCGGGGGTTTGGGATGTGCCCAGGAGCAAAAACGGTAAAAATATCGGCTCGGCGGCTGTTTTTAATGCTTCTATCAGCGGCCCGAGGCGATCGAAATTTGCCTCGTCGAGAATGCACAAGTCAAAAGCAATTTTAGGAATGTGAACTTCTGAGTTTGGTTCGCAAGTGCGATCGGGTACGATCACCTCATGTTGGGTGTTGAGGTGTGCGATCGGCAAATTAGGTTGTTGGTGGCGATCGACCAAGAGCAAAATGCGGTTCATTAATTTGATTTATTTCCTCATAAATAATGATTTAATTTCATGTGAATTCACTTACTATCTGGTTTGTGGTGAGGACTGAAGTCCTCGGAAAATGCAGGACTAAAGTCCGAACGATCGAACCTCTTTTCTAGCTGGTTTGTGGTGAGGACTGAAGTCCTCGGAAAATACAGGACTAAAGTCCGAACGATCGAACCTCTTTTTTAGCGATCGACCTACCGGACACAATCAAACATAATCTGACTACTGACTACTGACTACTGACTACTGGCTACTGACTACTGACTACTGGCTACTGACTACTGACTACTGACTACTGACTACTGACTACTGACTACTGACTACTGACTACTAACTAATGACTCTTTACGGCATTCCGATCGCAATCAAAGAATCGAACGGCATACAACTAGAATAACGCTCCCCTTCCGATAAAACCGCAATCAGCTTCATTTGCCAGTCTGGCATAATTTGCAAATCCGCCCAGGGCACTGCTATCTCCAAACATTTATCCAGTCCCACTTGGGTTCTGCTGATGCGGGGATGCCACTCATCGCCCTCTCCTGCTTCTTGAAACCAAATCGATTTCGTCAGCAAATTAATCTCTAACTGATGGTGGAACCGATAGTTGAGCGGTGCTTCGTCGGGCCAACCCGACAGTGGGATCGGACTGTTGTGCATCGTGCGATCGGGATAATACCAGAACAAGTTTAACTGCGGCGGGCAATCAATACCCGGCCGCACCCCAGCATTGAAGTCGGCGCGCAGGTAAAAATTCAAGTGATCGACTCCGTACCAAAGCCGCTGAATTGCCGAACTCCGATGCATTGTACCCCTTGCTCCCCCAATTTCAATGCGGCCGGCTTTGTCCCAATCCTGTTCGTTGCCGATACCGTCGATAATCGGGTGAATAAAGCTCAGCGGCTCGCGATCGCCAGCCGCGTGATGCGCCTCTACTTGCCGCCGCACTTCCGGGGGTACAGCCTCGCCGAGAGCTTCGTAAATTGCTGCTACGTGTTCGCGGAATAACTGATCGAACATAGCATCTTGATTTGACGTGTGGCCTTCGCCAAACCACCAAAACCAGTCGGAACCTTCGGCCGCATAAAGCGCTTCCCAAGCTTCGGGATTGCTTTCTTCCGTGGCTTCTGGATGGTTGGCCAGTATTTGTCTCGCGGCCCCTAACAAGTCCCAAGCGCGATTTTTCGCGGGATCGCCGATCCAAGTTGTCAGGGAACCGTCTACCCAGGAACCTGTGTGCAGTTGGGCTGCGGGTATTGTTTCGGTGGCTGGGAATTTGTCGAGAAATTCCGAAACTGTGACTAATTTGATATCTGGATTGTCGCTGAGAGTTTGATAAAGTGATTCTAAGAACGGTTTGCCGTCTTCGGGATAGAATTCCCAGCAATTTTCGCCGTCTAGGGCGATCGTCACCAACCACGGATTTTCTAAAGCTGTTTCGCCACTTGACTGTCGGTGTTTGAGAGTTCTGCCGATCGCCTCCAAGTGTCCCACCAAATCTGACGCTGCTTTCTTCGGTTCCATAGAACCGTAGGTAAACCCGATCAAATCAGACAATCTGTGGTCTCGAAATACGATCGCCAAATCACCATCAGGAGTTTCTAAACGATAAGGGCGATACAACAATTCTGGCTCGTAAACATTCCCCGCCCCATCCCGGTTAAAAAACTGTTTAATTGTCCACCCCAATACTGCCTCATCCGAGACAATCCATTTAAAACCTTGTTTAGCAATGTAGGGCAAAATTTCCGGGCTAACCGCCTGTTCCGACGGCCACAAACCGCGCGGTTGGCAATCAAACCTTTCTTGATACATTTCCCAGGATTTTCTCAAGTGTCTGGGAATATCTTCTGCCCACTGGAACCGATGTTTTGGCAGCGTCATGTTAGGAATAGCTACGCGGCCGCTGTTGGTGTCGGCAAGCAGCGGTAAAATCGGGTGCGTGTAGGGGGTTGTGGAGACTTCCAATTGTCCCTGGGCTTGCATTTTACGGTGCTGGGGAATGATTTTTGACAGTATTTCTTTTTGTTTTGCGTAGATGTTTTTTCTGTCTGCCAAGCGAAAACCTTGTCCTTGTTTCAGCCACCCGGCAATCTCGGGGTCATCCCAAAACAGCGGATCGATCCAAGCTAAATTGTGCCACGCCAGCAAGTCGCCAAAATCCTGGACAGTCCAGTTTTCCAAGCACCACTGAATGCCTTTTTCCTGTCGCTGAGTGTAGAGTTGAGCGTACCGGGGATGGGGCTGAATCAGGGTGTGGTAGTTGGCATCAAAGAAGTGTTCTAAAACAAACTCTTTTTCTTCGATGTTTAAATCATTGGCTCGCTTGAGAGTTACCGCCAAGTAAGGGTCTAATGCTTTGTCTGCGATGCAGTCTTCTATCTGCAAAATTAAGGACGGAACCAGGTTTACTGTTTGATGCAGTTTGGGATATTTTGCCAGAATTAGCACTAAATCCAAATAGTCTTTGACTCCGTGCAGGCGCACCCAAGGCAGTCGGTATTGAGCCTCTTTTGCTGTAGCGGATACTCGGGATTTATACAGCGGTTGGTGTTGGTGCCAAATGAAGGCTACGTAAAGGGGGTGAGACATCGAATTTGGTAATGGGTAGTTGGCGATCGATCATTAGTAATTAATAATTATAATTTGTAATTTTAATTTTGGTGTTGCAGATCCAAGGTTGAAGGCAAAAATAGCGATCGGCTTGTCGGTCAATAACGGATAGCAAATCCAGACAATTAGTAATTTGTCATTGGTCATTAGTTAGTAGGTCAATTTTACACCAATGGCACTCCATCGCAGACTAGATTAAAAGCATCTGCGTCCATCAGTGTTTATCCGCTGGCAATCTGCGGTTAACAGAGCGATCGAAGATTTATGCAAGAGATCTTTTCTAAGGACTAATGACTAAGGACTAAGGACTAATGACTAATGACCGGAAATTTGGGTACAAGCCCCTTCTTCAGTGGACGGCTTTAATTATATTTTTTGAAAAAGCATCTGGACGTTTGCTCATGGCTATGGTGTAATAATCAGGTAGGAGGACAGAGCAAATGTTTCATTTAACCTAGGAATTTAAACTTAAACCAACAACAGGACAGATAGCAATCTTTCAGGATTGGCTAGAGCAATGCCGTCGTGTGTATAACTACGCATTGGCAGAGCGCAAGCATTGGTTTGAGTCTCGTAGCTGTCGAATTCACGCTTGCTCTATCCGATCTGAGTTCATCATTCCAGCCGAAACGAAACGACCAACTTATGCAAGCCCGTGCAAAAGTTTAACTACGGTAAGAGCAAACATACCCGCTTTGGCTGCCGTTACCGTACAGGTTCTACAACAGACACTAAAAAGACTTGAAAAAGCTTTCGTAATTATGTGGGAACAAAAGCACGGTTTCCCTCATTTCAAGAAAAAAAGAAAAATGCGATCGTTTGTGTTCCCAAAATTGGGGATTAACCCCGTTCCAAATCAAGCGGTGAATCTGCCTAAAATTGGTTTAGTTAAGCTTGCATCAATCACGTCCTATCCCTTGATGGTACAACGATTAAGCAAGCAAGGATAATTCGTAGGCTGAGCGGTTGGTGCGCGCTCTTAACCCTACAATGGGACGTTTCAATGCCCGATATAATGCCTCACGGTGAAGGGGTCGGGATTGATGTTGGACTCACTAATTTTTTAGGAAATTCTAACGGTCTTTTAGTTAAGCGCCCAAGATTTTTTAAAGATGCAGAATGCCAGCTTAAATTGCTGCAACAACGTCTCATTAGGACAAAACTAGGCTCGAACAATTGGCGTAAAGCTATGAAAAAAGTGGGACAATTGCACGAGTATGTTGCTAACGTCAGAAAAGATTGGCATCGAAAATTATCGCATCAAATCTGCAAAGACCTGGGGATGATTTTCGTCAAGAATCTAAATCTGATTTGGCTGTCTAGGGCGATGCTAGGGAAACATTGCTTAGACGCAGGTTGGGGTCAGTTCTTCACTATCCCAGAGCAAACTTGCTTGAAATATGGCGTTTACTTTCAGAAGGTAAACGCCAATAAAACTAGCCAGATTTGTCCAGATTGCGGTGTTGAAACAGGCAAAAAAGAGCTTGATGAGCGTACTCATAATTGCTCAAATTGCGGTTATACAACCGACAGAAATGTCGCAGTCGCTCAAGTAGTTCTAGTCATAGGACTTGCAGCCCTAGGGTATACCGCCTGTGATGCTTGCTGAGGGTAAATTCATTGGAATCCCTGCGAATCAAGAATCCCCACGCCTGATAGCTGGGGAGTGTCAATAATTACATTACCTGTTCGACTTCGGCGATTTCTGGAATTGCTTCGCGCAGGCGGCGTTCAATACCCATTCTCAGAGTCATTGTGGAACTCGGACAAGAGCCGCAAGCTCCTTGCAGTCTCAAGTGTACTACCGGGCCGTCGATTTCTACGAGTTCGACGTTGCCGCCGTCGGAAATCAGGTAGGGACGCAGTTCATCGAGAACTGTTTCCACGTTATCTCTGGTTAGTGCTAGTGTCGTCATAGTTTGCCTCTGAAATAATTTCTTGATATTGGGTTTATTCGATCGTAGCCTGAGTTGCTGCCAAATCCAGCCGTCTTGGACGCGCAACTTCGATTTTTAGGGTGGGCGACGGGCCGCGCACCCCAGTCTGTAAGATTAAACTACTGCTGGTTGCAGCAGTTTGATGTTGGAATAGTTAAATTCGGTTGTTGTCAGTTGACCTTTTTCTTTCGATCGCACTACTTGCTTCGTCATGACATAATAGTCGTCTATTTTGTCAAAGGTATCTTCAAATTCTAGTTCTTTGATGATTTCGTTGGTTTCGGGGTTGCGGAAAACCGCATCGTAGTGGCTAGCCAAAGAACCTTCGGGAGTCTCCAAGCTTTTGTGCGTGTCAATGACGAAAGCCATGCGGCCCATCACCCGGCTGACTTGACAAATTGACAGACCTCGGATTTTATAATTCGAGCCCATTGAGTCGCCTTTCACTAGAATATCCACAGCCTCGCTGCTGTCCTTCTCGCCGAGGGTGAAGCTATTTTTGCCGTGAGATTGTTCAAATGATGAGCGCTTGCGGTGGGTCACAATGTCCCGCATTTGGGTGTAAACGCTCTGCTTCACTTCCTCGTCTGCAATACCGCTGACTTCTACGCTCATGTCTGGTTTGATGGAAACATGGCCCGTATATACTTCGTCGCCTTGTTTGAGTTCAATATCGGCACTGTAGCCGGGAAAGTTCGCATCCCAGGTGTAGCGGTGTTCGTAAGCAGCGCGAAACAAATCGCGAGCGTTGGCTTGCTCTGACATAAATTCCTCTTTGTGTTGACACCCATCTAGTTTAGCTTAAGGGCCGGCTGGCCCCACATTCAGCGCATAGGCGGTTTCCCGACTCTCGCACTAGCACTTCTTGAGGTTGCTGCTGCAATCTTGATTTGAGCGCAACAAAAATTTACTTTTTTTGTCGGTTGCTACGATCGAAAATAAACTTAAAACATAGCTGGTTGTTGAGTTCGCGATCGATCGCGATACACTAATCTTAGTTATGGGTGATCTTGAAAAAAACTTTAGTCTGCTTGATAGAAGTTACACCTGTGACAACTATTAGATTCTCCCCATTAATAAAATGCTAGAAATAGTTTACAAATACTTAAAAAAGTTGCAGGAACAAGCTAGCGAATTGCCGCCCCCACAACAGGCTATTTTCACAAAAACTGTAGAAAATTTATCCAATTGTTTGCAGGAAGTGGCAGCCAGCATCCAGTTAGAAAACGCGAGCGATAACGAGGCCAAGCTGGTTGAACTAGAAAAAAACAATCGCCTCTTGGAACGCACAGTAGCGCAGCAAGCAACGCAAATCAGACAGCTACAAGAGCAGTTAGAAAAAGAAATGAGACAGCACCGCAGGGACAATCAAGCATTAACTAAAAGCGAAGCCAAGGTGCAAGCTATCCTGCGGAATTCTCCCGATATCATTAGTATTATCGGCTCCGACGGGGGAGTCCGATACCACAGCGGAGCTCTGCAGCGGGTTTTGGGTTACAACTCCGAAGAAAGAATTGGTAAGTTTCACGGCGAGTTAATCCATCCAGACGATTTACTGGCTTGGCAGACCTATTTTGGCAAATTGCTACAAGAGCCGGGAATTGCCGGGCCGATCGAATATCGGAAACGCCACGCTGACGGTTCTTGGATCTGCATGGAGGCGACAGGTAATAGTTTGGTTCACGATTCTAGCGTGCAGGGAATTATAATTAACTCGCGGGAAATCCGAGAGCGCAAGCAAGCAGAAATCGCACTCCGAGAGTCGGAATCGCACTACTTAGTTATGTCGAAAATCACTTCGGATTTTGCCTATTCTTTTAAGGCACTCCCAGACGGCAAGTTTGTGGGCGAGTGGGCTACAGAAGCTTTTGAGCGCTTCACGGGCGTGCTTCCTGAAGAATTAGAATCGTTTGGTTGGTGGAATTCCCAACTCGTTCATCCCGATGACAAGGAAAGGTTAATTAAACAGTTAGAAGGTTGTAGTTTCAGCCACACGGGAGCAAACGAGTACCGAATTGTTAATAAAAAAGGCGAGGTGCACTGGGTGCGCGATTGCTGGCAAGCGGTTTGGGACAAAGCTGAAGGGCGGGTTGTTCGTTTGTGGGGCGCTTGTCAGGAAATTACCGATCGCAAGCAAGTAGAATTGAAACTGCAACTCGCGAACGAATTAATGATAGCGCAGGTGGCATCAGCACCGATAGCGATTAATTGTACCGGCAATGATGGCCGTACTATTATCTGGAACCGTGCCGCCGAAAAACTTTTTGGCTGGACTGCGGCGGAGGCTTTGGGGCAACCTTTACCGAATATTCTTCAAGGACAAAAGCAGAATTTTTCCGCGCTACTGACATCGGCGCGTAATGGCTTACTGCACAAAGGTTTGGAAGTGTGTTTGTTGAAAAAGGACGGTAGTTCGATCGATGTTTGGCTTTGGGCGGCACCGGTGCGAGGTGCTGGCGGCGAAACCATTGGCATTATCAACATATTTTCTGACTTTTCAGAACGCAACCACATAAAGGAGGAACGCCAAAAACTAGCAGCGATCAAAAATATGAAAGAACCTTTTTGGGCGCGCTATGTCAGCCCTCCCGAAACTACAAAGAAAAAGGGCGATTCTTAGTTCCATCAAGCAGAGTTTAAAGATATTAAAGGTGCGAAATTACAATCTTCGCATAGCAATATCATTGGGATAAAATAATGCTTACAAGTTTGTAGCGAGGACTTTAGTCCTCTGAGCTTTATCAATACTTCGGACAGTTTTTAAGCAGCAAGAGTACCATAGGATAGGACTGACGAGAGGTTAGGGTGATTTAAAATCAAGTTAGGGTCTAAATCTAACTTGTTAATAAAGGTGTAAAGTAGATGGCTATTAAATTCTAAGCGTTTGTAAGATGCCATGGAAAACACAAAGGGAGCCGGAGATGAATGACGATTATAAGCTTCATATTTTGCCAAATTTAAAGCAATGAGACTGGAGTTAAAATGAAAATCAAGCCGTTGACTACCACGACATTGGCAGTCGGATA
>NZ_JADEWT010000124.1 GCF_015207505.1 Tychonema sp. LEGE 06208 | reverse complement strand
GCCCTATGCCCTATGCCCTATGCCCACGGAGGCCTATACCCTATGCCCTATGCCAAATAGTACCTCATAGGAAAGATCGAAAGTCTATAGCAGTTATATCAAATTTTTAGACTGTTTTTTAGCGGGAAACGAAATAATCGATAAATTGCAGAAAAAAATCATCTTGGCAAAAGACTCTATTTATCAGAATTTTCGAGGAATAACGAAGTTTCGTTTATAATAGCTGGCAGCCGAATTATAAAAGTAGAACCTTTCTCTAACTCGCTGAAGGCACTAATGTCTCCGCCCATCATTTCGCAGAATTTCTGAGTAATCGTCAAACCTAAACCAGTGCCGCCGTACCTCTTAGTAGTTGAAGAATCGGCTTGGGTGAAAGGATCGAAGATTTTGGCTAACTGTTCGGAATTCATGCCAATGCCGGTATCTTTGACTGTAAAAACGATCCAATCTTGAGAGGAAGACAATAGAGACGAGCTATTTTCAGTTTTGTCTCCTCTATAGGCTGCCAGTTTTTTGCGTCTCTTGGCAGCTTCGGCGGGGGTTTCGGGGGAGCGGATAACGGCGAAAGTAATGGTGCCGGAGCAAGTAAATTTTGAGGCGTTGCTGAGCAGGTTGAGCAGGGATTGCCGCAGTTTTGTTAAGTCGCTCTGCATGGAGCCAATATCTTCAGGGCATTGTATTTCTAAGATATTACTATTTTTGTCTGCCATCGGGGCGATCGTGGCGATCGCTTCCTTAACTAGATTTAAAATGCTGAAGGTTTCGAGGTGTAAGTCGGTGCGCCCTGCTTCAATTTTAGAGAAGTCGAGAATATCTTTGATCAGCCCTAGCAAGTGCTGGCCGGCGGTGTTAATTTTCTGGAGGTCGTCGATGAACTCTTCGTCTACAGGAATCTCTCGGGCATCTTCTTGCAGGAGCTCGCTGTAGCCGATGATAGCGTTGAGGGGTGTACGCAATTCGTGGCTCATGTTGGCGAGAAAGATGCTTTTCGATCGATTTGCGGCTTCGGCGGCTTCTTTTCCCCGGCGGAATTCTTCGGAACGCAAGCGTTCGGTGATGTCGCTGGTCATGATTAAAACGCACTGAGTGCTGCCGAGGTCGATGAGTTCCGCTGACAGCAGCCAGTCGCGCACTTCCCCGGCTTTGGTGCGAATTTTGATTTCTTGGTTGCCGATCGACTTTTGTGCTTGTAAAATCTTCGTGATGCGATCGTTGTCTTCTGAATTGACCAACATCCCTATGTCGCTGACGGTGCGGCCGATAAGTTCCTGCTGTTCCCAGCCCAAGGATCTCAAAAAGCTTTCGTTGGCATCGAGGAAGCATCCGTCTGTGACGGTGCAGATGCTGATGCCGACTGGGGAGGCGTGAAAGGCTTTGGAAAATCTTTCTTCTGAAGAACGCAGGGCTGCTTCGGCGCGCTTTCTGTCTGTGATGTCTTGGACGGTGCTGGTGATGTACAGGGAGTTGACGGCGGCTTGTTCGCAGACTGTGCGTTGGCTGCCGTCGGGGAGTACGATCCTGTAGTCGATGCTGTAGGACTGTTGTTGAAATAACGCCGCTTCGATCGAGCTTTTGACTAATTCTCTATCTTCGGGGTGCACGTAGGCCAAGAAGGCTTCGAGGCTGGGTTCCAGAGTTCCCGGCACCTTTCCCAGGATGCGGTACATTTCCTCTGACCACCGCAATTGCTGGGTGTTGCGGTGTAAGTCCCAGTTGCCTAGCTGGGCTATGCGCTGGGCGTTGGCGAGGCTGGCTTCGCTGGCGCGGAGGGAGATTTCTGCTTGGCGGCGTTCGGAGACGGTGGCTGCTAAAACTAAGCCTGTGACGGCGATGACGGCGATGAAGGCTTGCAGGGAGAGGAGTGCTTGGGGGATGCTGCTGGAGTGTTTGAGAAAGGGGCCGCTGCCTCGGGCTATGCCCCAGATAGCGAAGCCGCAGAGGAGGAAGTTGGAAATGGCCGTGTAGCGCTGGCCGAATCGAAAGGCTGCCCAAACTACTAGGGGAAATGGTAGGTATTCGAGGGGATAGCGCGCGTAGGCGGCGCGGGTGCGGGAGCAGAAGACGAGCCAGCCGACGGCTACTAGCAGCAGCAGCCAAATCCCTCGTTCTATCATCTGTTTGCGATTGATGGGGACTTTGGGCAATTTGTGCCATGTCAGCAGCAGCGGGGCGATGAGCAAAATTCCCATTGCGTCTCCTACCCACCAAGTCCCCCACATCGTGCCAAAATTGCTCCAGCTAGATAAGCCGGTCAAGCAGACGACGATGCTGCCGATGGTGGAGTTGATTAGGGTAGATGTGAAGGCTGAGAGTCCGACTATTCCTAAAATGTCTTTGAGCCGATCGAGTCTGGCGTTAAAGTTCATGCCCTGCAGCAGATAGGTTCCTGTCCACGCTTGCAGGGTTCTGGCGCAGGCAGAGATCGAGGCGACGGCGATGTTGGCCGACGGTATGCTCATGCTGAACAGGAAGCCTCCGATCGCAATTCCCGGCCACATTTTGGGCCCAAACAGCAGCAGGGCGACTTGGGCAATTCCTGCGGCCGGCCACATGGGGTAGATTTCTGTACTCAGGGTGAGGGTGGAAACTGCCAATTGCGATGTCACATAGTAGATCGAGGCGATCGCGCCTACTGTGAGGAAGTACCGCCAGGAATGTCCTTTGATTGCGTTAAGGAACTTTTTCTGCATTGTCGTTTGGGGAAAAGGTGGACGGTTGTTCGGGTCTCAGTAGGCGGCACGGGATTGGTACTGGGTAGCAAAAATGTTTCTATTAAGTGATGGTAGGTTATGGGTGGTAGGTAAGGAGATAACCTTTTAATATAACTTTTTGTGGAGCCGTTGAGGGTGTGGTTTTTTCTGTGCGGTGTAATTAACATCAAGAGGTGTTGGAAATATCCTTTTTTGCCAATATAAACGCACAGACTAGACTTTTTGCAGATATTTTTTATTCGGTCAATTGCAGATGTTGGGCAGAGCTAGGCAGATCTACGCAGATGATTTCAATGGAGGAAAGCGATTGAGTGTTGTTGCTCATCTATTAATCATAGGGATTCTCAACTAAGTGGAGCGATCGCCAGTTGTTTGACCAATTACTTTTTTCCCATTATCAATCTGTATTTTACTTGGTAATATCTAAGGTTAGTGTCAAACGCTCTTGAGCTTCTTTGAGAGCGTCTTGGGGGTTTTGGCCCAGAAGGGTTGCTTCTATGGCGCGGCCTGCATTTTCTGACAGGCGGGAGTAACCTGAGATGATGGGGCGCGATCGGGCCGAGTTCATTTGTTCTAAAAATACTCGCAAAACAGGGTTTTTTTCCACAAAGCTTTGATAAGCTTTGCTCTGTCTCGATTTTAAGTTAATTGGCAAGTAACCTGTTCCCAAGGCCCAGGCTGTTTGGAATTCTTCGCCGATCGCGTATTCTAAGAATTCTAGGGCGGCTTTCTCGCGTTCTGGGGAGGTTTTCATTAAAAATAGGTTTTCACCCCCAACAACTGCTGCGGGGCGTTTGAGGGCGGGTACGGGCATCACTGCGTAGTCGATCGCGCTTTGCTGCAATTGTGTTATCGTCCAGGGCCCGGTGATTTGCATCGCAACTTTGCCGGCGATGAACTTGTCGAGTTCGTAACCGCGTTCGGGTGCTGACAGTATTGCTGAACCTTCTGTTAATAAGTCGCTCCACAATTCTAAGGCCGCCAGAGCACCGGGATTGTCGATTTGCGGTACGGGAGTTTGAGGTGAGGCGGCCAAGAGTTCGCCGCCGGCGCTGAACATGAATGGCAGCCAAGTAAATACTGTCCATTCTCCTTTGCCTAGGGAGAGCACTATGCCGTGTTGGTCTGGGCGGCCGTCTCCGTTGGTGTCCTTGGTGAGCGATCGGGCTACTTGCTTTAATTGCCCCCAATTCTGCGGCACTTGTTCGATTCCTGCTGCTTTAAATAAACTGGGACGGTAAAATATCGCAGCGTTGTTTGTCGCTAGGGGAACCGACCAAATATGTCCGTCGAGTTCCATTGACTCGAACAATGCCGGATAGATTTCGGCTTTTCGGGGCGATTTGTCCAGCCATGCTTCTAAGGGTTGAATTGCGTTTAGTTCGGCTAATTTTCCGCCAATTGTGGGCACATTCCACAGCAAATCCGGCGGTGCATTTCCTACTATTGCTGTGAGGATTTTTGGCATTTGTTGGTCTGGCTGTCCGATGTAAATTGGTTTTATTTGGATGTGAGGATGTGTTTGGTTGAATTTGTCCGTGAGGGTTTGAAATACGTCGCGATTAGGCGGGGGATTGATGCCGTGCCACAGTGTTAGTTCGATTGTGTCGCTGTTTTTTGAAGTGTTTTGGCAGCCGCTTAATATTAGTAAATTTAAGGTGAGCAAAAGACAGAAAATTAGTTTGAATTGAATTTTAATTGTTTTGAATAATGATAAAATCATTTTTTAGTTGCCTTCAGGGAGAAAAATTTGTTTTTAACCGCAGGTGGACGCGGATGGACGCGGATGGTGAGAGGTAGTTCAACAGTCGATCGTTGACAGTTGACTGATGAGGGCGACTTCTAACTAGAAAGCAGAAGACGATCGCAATCAATAGTTTTCTTTTGATTTTTACCTAACAGGAAGAGGCTTTAAACTAATTCTTTCTGGTGCAATCAAATTTTGAGTAATTCCTGATAATTATTGATTTTTCCACTACAATCGGTACATAGTTATTATTTTGGTGACTCACCATGAATAATGCCCTGCTAGATCCCGGACAGAATAACCCGCAATCTCAACTCAATGATTTTCTGCAATCTTTAGACACCGACACGCTGCAGACTGTGCAACATTCAGATCTAAAATTAACACCAAATCATTTACCGGACTATTCTCAACAGCCTAATTTTATCCAGACTAACCAACCAGACATTGTACCAGATTTATCTCAAGCTGCACGGGCAGAAAGTCACCCAAACCATGACTGGCATCAAACATCAGGCCTAGATGCACATCATCAACAAGTTTGGACAGTCAACTCTTCCTATGCAACAGTTTCTGGGTGCGGTATTCCAGCAGCCGCAGCGGAACCTTTGCGCCGGGAGGCAGAAGCGAGTAAAGGTAAAGAATTTATCTTTGAAATCATCACGGTGGATAAGCATGGGAAACCAACGAATAAGCAGTCGGGGAAAGCTTATCAAAAAGAAGAAGATTTAGGGAATGGAATCAAGCTGGAAATGGTGCATATCCGAGCGGGTAGTTTTATGATGGGTGCACCGTCGGGAGAAGGTGATGATGATGAACGTCCCCAACATAAAGTTACTTTTGCCCAACCATTCTATTTAGGGAAATATCCCATTACTCAAGAACAATGGCAAGCGGTGATGGGAAATAACCCTTCTTATTTTAAAGGTGGGAAACGGCCTGTGGAAAATGTATCGTGGGATGATGCGGTAAGTTTTTGTCAGAAGTTGTCTGAGAAAACAGGAAAAATCTATCGTTTGCCGAATGAGGCCGAGTGGGAATATGCTTGTCGGGCTGGCACAACTACGGCTTTTCACTTTGGGGAAACTATTACTCCAGATTTAGTTAATTGTGACGGCAATAATCCCTACGGTGCTGCGCCGAAAGGATTTTATCGCCAAGAAACAACGCCCGTAGGGAGTTTTGGGCCGAATGCCTTTGGTTTGTACGATATGCACGGGAATATTTGGGAATGGTGCGCCGATCCTTGGCATGATAATTATAACGGTGCACCTTCTGATGGTAGTTCCTGGGAAACCGGCCGAAATGATGACCGAGTGCTGCGTGGAGGTTCGTGGAACCTCAATGCTGTCAATTGCCGTGCTACCTACCGCAGCTACAACTCTGCGGGCCACTCGCAGTGGGACTGGGGTTTTCGGGTTGTTTCTGCGGCTGTGTGGACTCCTTAGCCCTTGACACTTTTACCCTTTTACGATCTACACTTCTTCTCTTTACACTTGGGTCATCGCCTCTGGCGACTCGATTTATTTGCAGAAAATCACGCTCTCTGTGCTAACATTGCTCTATGGAATAATTTCCCATTATTCAAAAAACCTACGATTTAATTAAGGTAATTTAATTAAAGGGATCGCGCTTACCAAATTTAGGCTAAAATAGACTGATTACAACCTCAGCCGAACAATGACTCCCGCTGAAAAAATCTCTCTTTTTCAACAAGCAATAGAAACCGTAGAATCTCTTTCACCAGAAGAGCAAACTATCCTGATCGATATCATTCAAAACCGACTTAAACAACAGCGTCGAGATGAACTGTTACAAGAAGTTGCAGAGTCAGAGCAAGATTATGCACAAGGCAATGTACGTCGTGGTACAGTTGCCGACTTGATGGCGGAGTTGAACGAGTGAAAACCTTAGTCTGGAGTTCAGCCTTTACTCGTACTCTCAAGCGTTTAGTCCGCCAAAACCCGCAATTGCGCTCTCAAATTGAGCAAACATTGCAACAACTTTCGGAAGATCCATTTGCTCCTACTTTGCAGACTCATAAACTCAAAGGAGATTTATCGGATCGATGGTCTTGTTCCATTGACTACAGAAATCGAATTGTGTTTAAATTTGTTCAAAATTCTGAACTAGATGAAGAAGAGATTTTTCTACTGACTCTTGGATCTCACGATGATGTTTACTAATACTAATTTAAAAAATCCTTGCTACAACATTCTTAGTTGAGTTTGTTGACTCAAATATTGTGACTGGTGCGTCGCTCGCTAGATTTTTCGTTGGTTTGGGATAGTATGGATGGCGACAAACCCTACGAATATTGTTGAATTGAGTTTCTTTTCTTGGTATAAGTTTCTGGCTGTCAAGAGATGGCGCGATTAGGTTTCAAAAGACAAGTATGCAAATGCTTAAAGATATTATCTCGGTTAAACCGTTAGAATTCTATCAACTACACCTCAAGTTTGAAGACGATATAGAGGGAGTTGTTGATATCAGTCAACTGATTGAATTCACGGGAATTTTTTCCCCTTTAGAAGACCTGAGTTACTTTGTGCAAGTCAAAATTAATCCAGATTTGGGAACTGTTTACTGGGAAAATGGAGCAGATTTAGACCCAGATGTTCTCTACTCAATTATTACAAATCAGCCAATTGCTACCTATGAAAAAGAATCTGTCAGTCGATTTTAGATTTTAGATTTAGTCCACAGATAAAAATCTTGCTGTCACAACCACGGCCGCTTAAAATGATACTATGAATGAATTGCTAATCATTCAAAAAACCTATGTACTTAACTAAAAATCTATGAAAATTGTTTTTTTTGGTACTCCCGATTTTGCTGTTCCTACTTTATCCAGTTTGCTGAGTCATCCAGAATTTGAGGTGGTGGGTGTGGTGACTCAGCCGGACAAGCGCCGGGGAAGAGGCAATAAGTTGATGCCTTCACCTATTAAAGATGTGGCTTTAAATCACAGTCTCCCAGTTTTCCAGCCGCGCCGAATTAAGAAGGATGCGGAAACTATTGCTATGTTGCGGGAAGCGGAGGCTGATGTTTTTGTGGTGGTGGCTTACGGCCAGATTCTTTCTCAAGAAATTCTCGATATTCCTAGTTTGGCTTGTGTTAATGTTCACGGTTCAATTTTGCCGAAGTATCGCGGGGCGGCACCGATTCAGCGCTGTCTTTTTGATGGGGAAAAGGAGACTGGGATTACTACTATGCTGATGGATGCTGGGATGGATACGGGGGCGATATTTTTGAAGAGTTTTGCTGGGATTTCGCTGTTGGATAATGCTGATTCTTTGGGGGATAGGTTGGCGGATGTTGGGGCGGATTTGTTGGTGGAAACTTTGATAAAATTGAGGGATGGGAAGGTTGATGCTGTTGTTCAAGATGATGCTGAGGCGACTTATGCGCCGATGATTAAAGCGGCGGATTTTGTGCTGGATTGGTCGCAAAGTGCGATCGCCCTTCATAATCAAGTTAGGGGCTTTTTCCCGGATTGTACTACGACTTTTCGCGGTAATTCTTTGAAGGTGATTGCTACTGTGCCACTAGGGCCGGAATATTGGCTGCAATTACCGCCGGAGTTGAGGATTTTGGAACGCGAATGGCCGCTTTTGGATCAGTTGTCGGGCGCAAATGGCGAGGTTGTCAGGGTTGTGAAGGGCTTGGGGGCGATCGTTCAAACTGGCGATGGTTTGCTATTATTGCGAGAGGTACAGTTGGCAGGGAAAAAGGTGCAGTCTGGGGTGGATTTTGCCAACGGGACTCGGTTGATGGCGGGTGAGGTTTTTGGGATGGTTGAAGTTAACTAAATGAGTGGTAGGGAGAAACCGGGTTTCTGCGAATCATTTGGGTTTAGTAATAAAAATATAGGAAGAAACCCGGTTTCTGAGATTGTGTGGTAAGGAGAATTTACCTACCGAATATTACCTAAAATTCGACCAAAACTTCCTCCAAAACTTCCTCTTTTCCGCCCAACAAATCCTGCGCGGCCTCTAACATACTCTCAGAAAAATCTTTCAAATCTTCCCGACTTGCTAAATAAGTTTTCAAAGCTTCTAAAGGTTCTATACTATTATTAGCATTCAATTCTGGCAACCGCGGCCTCGCTAGCTGACTGACTAATTCCGGTTGAATTGTGTAGCTGTGGGCTTCGCTTAAAAGTGCGTGCAATTCTGGGTTATCTATTAAGTCTAATTGTTCCGATCGCAATTGGTAAACTAATCTCACCACAGCATCTTGGATTTGCTTCTTCCCAATGGCTTTAACCAAGTCAGCTTGCGGGTTTTCCGATTCAGACACCTTTACCTTAATCGTCAGAAACACTCGCACGGGTAACGCGCAAAATTCCCACTCAGCTTTCCCTCGTTCCAAATTAATTAACACAAAACCTTTGTCTTCTTTCTCTTCGCTAAAATCAACTCGTTCGATGCTTCCCGGATAAATTACGGGCGGATTGTTGGATAAATTCAAATTTTGGTGTTTGTGAACGTGACCGAGGGCTACGTAGTCGAAACAAGGGCGTGTTAGCATGGAAACGGGTATGTTAAAACCTTTACCAACTGCTAAAAAACGTTCCGCGCCCAGACTGGCTTTATCTGCCATTAAGTGCGCTAATAGTACGGTGGGGATTTCGGGGTTGAGACGGCGAATTTCTCCTTCTAGGGCGATCGTCAGTTTTTCGGTTAATAATTGGTTAACATCGCCCACAGAAAGGCTTTCAGTCTCTGAACGTGTCATTAAGGTCGATCGCGTCAACCAAGGCAGTGTAACCACCTGTACTGCGCCATTGCGGGTCTGTATGAGGTGAGTTTCCAGGCGATCGCCTACAATAAACTTAGGTATTCCCAAAGTCCGGTAAATCCCCAAACTCGCGCCGCCCTGTCCCTGGGAATGTTGGTCGTGATTTCCTACTAGCAAAACCGTCGGAATTTGCGCGTCAACTAAGCGGCTGAATTGCCGCGCAAAAGCCTCTTTTACAAACGGTGGCGGCGTTGAATCCGGGAAAGCATCGCCGCCGAATATAACTAAATCTACGGGTTCAGAAATTGCCCTGTCCATACATTTACTCAAGGTAGCTGCGAAGTCTTCCAGCCGCGTATTTAAGCCGGTTTCTGGATTAACGCGGCCGTGAGAAAAGCCACTTCCCATGTGGATGTCTGAAAGGTGTAAGATTTTAATCATTGTTTTCTTTGTAAGTTGTAATTGAGGTTCGTAGTGAGGAGTGAAGTCCTCACTTTGCCAAGTATTTTATGTTTTTATAGGTGCTAATTCGACGCTGTGTCGATTGGGATTGATGCGTTTATCGATCGCAAAAATTGCCTTTTCTTCCTCCAACCCGATTTCGTGAAACTCTTTAAACAAACATTCTAACTCAATTTTTGCAATAACAGTTTCCAGCCACTTATCAAAGGAATCGCATTCAATGCTTCTCAAAGGTTCGTTTTTGCACTCAAAACTAATAATTTGTCCGGGAGTACCGTCAAAACAACCCTTTGTATCCACAACCCGCAGCCACAAATCATCTACTTTCATAAACGGAATCCATGCTTTGTTCCAATATTCTCCGGGCTGCCATTCTTGAAAATTAACTTGACTCTGGGTGTCCCAAAATTTTTTCTCCTTCACAATAGATGCCAAAGATAAAATACTCCTGCCGTGTTCAAAAGGCAACAGCCACTTATTTTCTGAACTCTCATAAGCCGAACCGTTATACCAGCGATAAAAATCATAAAAAGTTTCGGGAAGCGATTGTTGGTAAAGTTTTTTAAATAAGTCTATTTCCGTTTCAATCGCACCGGAATTTAGCAAATTTTGCGCGTCGGGACAGTAGCGTTTTAAGCTTTGGGCGAAGGTACGAACCAGAGGATTGCGTGGCTGAAAAAGTTGTTTCATACATCATAATATCATGCCGGGGACTTTTTGATAAATTTGGGCGATCGGGCAGCGAAAATCTATACTTGTCAACTCTAATATCAATTCCGTTAGCATCGGAATTATTCATTTCTCTCTGTGTTCTCTGTGTTCTAGTCAGGTTAAATCACCTGACGATGCAACGGTCAACGATATAACTCATCTCCTTGTCTATAAATCCGATTGGGCAAAGTTCCCTCAGCATTGAGTCGAAAACATTCAATTTGGATTTCAGATTGATTGATCGGGATGTAGAAATTGTTTTTGCTGAAAAACATTGATGCGTCTTATTTTCTTCAGTCTGCGGAGGCAGACATCGTTTATATAGAGGCGGTTTCAACCGCCGTCCTATTTTAACAAATTTCTAGAAATCGCGCGTGCCACAATTTGCCGCTTTCCGTCAATCCCTGCGATCGCACTTTAATTTTAACTCCGCGAGGGTTAGCCTCGTATAGTCGGGCAATTTCCTGCATTTCCCCGCTGCTAAAGCCCGTTCCCACTGTTCCTACCCGCAGTAATTTGCCCCCAATTTCTTGCGCGACTTCGATCGCACTAAAGGGCCGCCCCGCAACTTTAGTCGGTGTCAACCCGACAATCAACAACTCGTATTCCTGACAGTATTTAGTCCGCACCATCGGAAACTTTTTAACATCTTTCCCGCCGACATAACAGCAGTTGTGCAAAATCCAAACTTCGCCTTCTCTGTTTTCCGATTCCTGCTGCTGGGCTAGCAAAAGTTTTTCAGAGGCGGTGCGATAAGTCGGTACAATTTCAAATTCTGAAGATAAACTTACCAGCAATTCACCAACTGCAACTCCGGCGGCAATTCGTTCCGATTCTGCCAACCCAGTCAAGTCTTTGCCGTAGGAAAACAAACATTTGAAAATCGCATAAACGGCGGTTGGTTGGGTCGTCGGGAAACCCATTTCAATATTAATTGTAGCAGCTTGTGCGCCCGTGCGGTGTTCGCTGCCGGTACAGCTTGTGTAATACAGTTCGCCGTCTAAAACAAAAGTGCCAATTTGAGCGGCTGTGTCTGTTAATGCGCGATCGATCGCAATTGATGCTTGTTGTCGCAGGTTAGTCGATCGCGATTGATAGTACACTTTATCTAGCGTCGCGATGACAACTACTCGATTGCCGTCCCGTTTTGGCTGTCCCCAATAATCGGGATTTTCGATGTAATAAGAACGTTCCACCGGCGCATCAACCGGCTGCATCGTCACAATCTTTCCCGGCTGCAAATGCGCCGGCAATTCGGGAACAATCGGATTGTTTGCAGTCTCTATTTTGGCAGCAGCTTTTGATTTTGCCGCAGGAGGAGCATTGGTGGTAGACTTGCTTTGAGTGTTGTTAGTCGGCTTTTCTCCAGTTTCCAACTCAAACGCTCTTTTCCAAAATCCCACCGCCATTTCCGGGTATCCTTCCGACTCCGCACACAGTGCAAAACCAATAACTTTTGCCGTACCGATGCCGCGCCCGTAATCAGCCAAATACTGCACCGCCCCCGCTTCACCCATCAAGTGCAATTCCCGCGTGACGATGCGATTGTTCCAACGTTCTCGGATATCGGCGCTAATTTTTTTAGCTGCTTTGCGTTTTGCTTCGGCGTATTCGGTGCAGTCCATACGGCCTCCTTTTTGTAGGGCTACTTCATATACTATACTAAAGCTTGATTTATTAGTCAAGGTTAAGTTGATAATTAGGAGGTGTGAATAAATTTAACTCTTTGATTTGTGAACTAGATTTATTTTTTAACCGCAGAGGCGCAGAGGGCACAGAGAAAGAGAAGAAAGAAAACGATAGGCTTGTAGTGGTGTTTTGATTGTCAATGGCGGTAATCTGTTCGCCGCCAATGCTAAGATAACTTGATCGCACATTGCGAACAATAAAGTCGCGAGTTGTGTCTTGCTCGCCTTGGGTTCGCCAACTTGCGATCGCACCTTCGACAATTTAAGATCGAGTTTAATCTTACTCTAATGATGCGATTGATTTTGTACAGCAAACCCGGATGCCATTTATGCGAAGGGTTGCAAGAAAAACTCGAACAGATTGAAAACCTCAAATTTCAACTCGAAGTCCGAGATATTACCCAACGCGACGATTGGTTTGCAGCTTATCAGTACGAAGTTCCAGTTTTGTTTAAAGTCCACCCCCAGCCAATAAATTCTGCTGTCGAACCTGCATTTTCCTCCGAACAACTGTTACCCCGTCCTTCTCCCCGCTGCACAGTCACCCAATTGGAGCAACTGTTACAGAAATATTGGCAAATCGATGCGTCACAATAATAATAGGATTTATGCAAAAACTCAGGGTTTAATCCTGGTCTCGCGATGCCCGCCCCGCACCCCAAACCATCTCTCTGCTGCCGGTAACGCGCACAGCACAGCCTGCAGACAGCCGCTCAAACAATTGCACCAGTCATATTCAAGACATCCAAGTGAGGAGTTTTTCAGATGAAATTGAGAGAATTATTAGCAGCACTTCCCGGCATTTCCTTTGACACCCAACATCTGGCCCTTGATGCAGAAGTCAAGGGTTTATCGACTAATTCCCACGCTTGTGCGGCGGGAGATTTGTTTTTGGGAATGCCGGGAACTCGCGTAGATGGGGGAGATTTTTGGCAAAGCGCGATCGCCAGCGGTGCAATTGCTGCCATAATTTCCACCCCAGCAGCCGAGAAAACACCCTCCCAAGACGGGGGTACTTGTGTCATCGCAGCAGCCGATATGTCTCAAGTTTGCGGTCAAATAGCCACCGCATTTTACGGGAATCCAGCTAACAAATTAAAACTTGTCGGCGTTACGGGTACCAACGGCAAAACTACCACAACTCATTTAATCGAGTTTTTGCTCAATCAAATGCAGTTGTCTACCGCGATTTTCGGCACGCTTTACACTCGCTGGCCCGGTTTCCAACAAACTGCACTTTACACCACACCTTTTGCGGTTGACCTGCAAAAACAACTAGCAGAAGCTGCCGCCGCTGGATGCAAATACGGGGTGATGGAAGTCAGTTCCCACGCTTTAGCGCAGCAGCGGGTTTTGGGCTGCACTTTTGAAGTTGCTGTGTTTACAAACTTGACTCAAGACCATCTCGATTATCACCGCGATATGGAAGATTATTTTGAGGCAAAGTCTCTGTTGTTCGGTTCCGATTATCTCAAGAATCGCGCTGTAATTAATATTGACGATGCCTACGGACGGCGGATTGTTGAAAGTTTAAAATCGGAGAAAGTTTGGAGTTACAGCACAACCGACAAAACGGCTGATTTGTATGCTTCAGATTTACAGTATCAGCCCGACGGAGTTAAGGGAATGCTGCACACTCCCAAGGGCGAAACTCCTTTTGTTTTGCCTTTAGTCGGTCAGTTCAATTTATCAAATATGTTGGCTGCTGTCGGCGCTGTTTTAGAATTGGGTTTAGATTTGTCCGCAATTGTGGAGAAATTATCTCAGTTTTCGGGAGTTCCGGGACGGATGGAACGGGTACAAATTAGTCCCGACCAAGATATTAGCGTGATTGTCGATTACGCGCACACTCCTGACAGTTTGGAGAACTTGTTGAAGGCTTCGCGACCGTTTATTCCGGGGCGGATGATTTGCGTGTTTGGTTGCGGTGGCGATCGCGATCGCACGAAACGCCCGATCATGGGTAAAATCGCGGCAGAATTGGCCGATGTCGCCGTTGTTACTTCCGACAATCCGCGTACCGAAAATCCCGATCGCATTTTGGAAGATGTTCTCGCAGGTATCCCCGCCACCGTAAAGCCCGTCGTCATGGGCGATCGCGCGGCAGCAATTCGCACTGCTATTATGGACGCTAAACCCGGAGATGGCGTGCTAATTGCCGGAAAAGGACACGAAGATTATCAGATTTTGGGCACCGAAAAAGTCCATTTTGACGATCGAGAACAAGCGCGAGATGCCTTGAAAGCCAGAATGAATTCGGTTAAATGAATTCGGTTAACAGTTAACAGTTAACAGTTAACTGTTAACTGTTAGCTGTTCGTGGGCTGTGAAATTTGTTGTATTTTTAAGTATTGATAGGACGATAGAATCTGATTGGCACTAGATTATATCTGATTAATCCTGAGACTAAACAACTCAAACTCATTGACTGTTGTATTTCTGCACTGGGAGAAGGAACGGAGTTTGTCATTGAGATTTTCATTGATTAAAACTAATGACTAATGACTAATGACTAAGCACTATTGCAGCGGCAAAAATACGGTCATTACATCGCCTTTTTGCGGCCGCTGGCGTATTACTAATTTCCCGCCCGCTGCTCGAAATAAATTCTTAGTGACGCTCAAATTTAAACTCAAACTTCCAGTCTCCGGCTGCACCATTAACAAAGGCCCGATCGATCGCAAAGGAGTATTCGCTGAAGCTGCAAAAGTCGATGCGCCATTACCTTCAGGTAGGTGCTCCGATTCTAACTGCAATTTTAACTGATCGCCCGCCAAAGTCACTTCTACCTGAATGCGACTCCCCGAGGGCAAAGTTCGAGTAAAATTCTCAATCAAATTAGTTAAAACCTGATCCAACATTGTCGGATCGCTGACTACGGCCGGCAATTTTTGGGGCACAATAATTTCTAAAGTGTGGTTGCGCTGAATTGCTTGTTTTTGCCAGCGGGGAATGCTATTTTGCAGCACTTCACCGAGGGACATTGCTGTTAGCTGCATCCCAGAATTTTTAGCTTGCGACATTTCCAATTCCACGGCGCGGAAAATTAAACTGAAGCGATCGATCTGAGCGGTGCACTCAGCATCAATCATTTCCAAACGCTTCACCACCACCGGTTCGAGTTTGGGACGTTTCAGCAGCAGCCGAGTCAGGGTGCGAATGGTGGCCAAAGGAGTGCGGACTTCGTGGGCGATCGCCTGTAGCAATTCCACTTCTTTGGTAGCATGAGACAGATGAGACTTGCAATTGATATTTTCCCGCCCTTTCAAGCTATCATCAACTCTTTCGTTTTTTCCCCTCGCTACTTCGTCTTTGCCAAGGGGCAAATTATGCAGAAGCAAGCGGGTGAACTGCGCGACTGTTTGATAGTTTGGAACTACAGGCAAAAACTGCTGGAATTGCGCGTCTAATTTCGTAGAATTATGAGTTAATTGGCTGACTGGCAAATTGATACCGCCGTCAGAATTGGCAAGCAAACAATCGCTTTCAGTCACCCTGCGCCGCAAAACTTCCCAAGCTTTGGCGGCGATTTGCGGGTCGAAAGAAAATAGAAAAGCCGGAATTCCCGCCGAATTTTCACCCAAAACCATCACCAGACTAAAAGTAGCAGTTAAAACCAAACAAAACTGCTCGTTTGCTAAAGGATCGCCGATCGCCAAAGCTAAAGCCGGGGCCGCCTCCGGTACAGATCTTTGCTGCTGGGCCGCCGGTAGCAAAGCTAAAGTTTGTCTAGCACGAAAAGACCACAAACCTGCATCGTTGTCGGGAATACTGGTAAAAATCCAATTAGCAAAACCGGAAACGACAGCGGGCTCTGTCAAAACCGAAGACGGCCCGGACAAAACCAATCCCTGACAAGAATTGGGATTTGGGGAGAGACAGTGTTTTTGTTGTTGGGCGAGCATTTGATTCAAAGTTGCGATCGCCCCGTACCATTCCCGCTCAGCCTTCTGTCTAGCAGCCGCACGACTCCCAGGACACTTCGGGCGGCCGTTTTGGGCGATCGACCTCGGAGAGGGACTGAGGTCATTTTCAGAGCCTTCGGAGGCTAAAATTTCGCTGATTGTTGGTAGAAAGTAAGTATTCACAGTAGTTATAAGCCCACCTTCACAGACGTGAAGAATGAAGTATTTATTTATAGGAATGTTTAGGAGCGAGAATTTAAGCAGCAGTAGGACGGAAACAACCAGCCTAATTTCTTGCGTCTTGCCCCTAACCCACAGGATATCTATATTTGTCAACTAACGATATTGGCAGAACCGTACCAATAAGTCGCAATCTCCGCGCTTCCGGCGATATTTTGGACGATCGCCCTAACAAAAGTGCAAAATGGATGCAGTCAAACACCCTGCTTTCCTTATGCCCACCTCGATCGCCGACTCCAAAAATCTGCTGTCAGACTTAATGGCACGCTACCGCACCCAAGTAGATTATCTAGCAATTCGACTCGAAGAAGCCGAAGGAACCGACATCCTGCTGCGGGGCGAAAAAATTGAAACCCTCAGCGAAGGAATCTCCATAGGAGGCCAAGTCCGAGCTTGTCACAAAGGCGGCTGGGGCTTTGCCAGTTTTAACCGACTTTCCACCCTCGCCGAAAGAATCGAAGAAGCCATCGCCGCGGCCAAACTGATCGGCGAAGAAGAAACAATTCTCGCGCCAGTAACGCCCGTACAGGACATTTGCTTCCTGCCGCTGACAGGAACAGACCCCCGCCTGGTGCCCTTAATTGACAAAAAACAATTGTGCGATCGCTACGCAGCCATTTTACGCAGCATAGACCCCCGCATCGCCACCATCTCCGTGCGCTACGGCGACAGCACCCAGCGCATCATCCTCGCCACCTCCGAAGGCACCATGCTCGAACAAGGTTGGGCAGACATGGAAATGCGCTTTGCCGCCACAGCCCGCAGCGGGGAAACCGTACAAACCGGCCGGGAAACCACCGGTTCCCGCAAAGCTTACGAAGATTTAATGGAACTTGAAACCCAAGTTCGCAGCGCCGCCCAGCGCGCCGTAGATTCCCTAGCCTTACCCCCCGTCCAAGGCAACAGCTACACCGTCGTCATCGACCCAATTTTGACCGGATTGTTCGTCCACGAAGCCTTCGGACACCTTTCCGAAGCCGACATGGCCTACGAAAACCCCGATATTTTGGAAGTGATGACCCTCGGCCGCCAGTTCGGCCCGAAAAACTTGCAAATTTTCGACGGTGCTGCGCCGGAGGGACACCGAGGCAGCTATTACTACGACGATGAAGGCACTCCGGCGACTACTACTCAGTTAATTAAAGACGGCGCATTAGTCGGGCGGCTGCACTCGCGGGAAACAGCGGGTAAGTTGGGAGAAACGCCTACCGGTAATGCTCGCTGTTTGAATTATCATTATCCGCCGATCGTCCGCATGACTAATACTTGGATCGAAAGAGGCGATACGCCGGTGCCGGACTTATTTTCTGGGATCGAAGAAGGAGTTTATGCACGCAATTGGCAGGGCGGGATGACTAACGGCGAAATGTTTACTTTCAGTGCTGGGGAAGCTTGGATGATCCGATCCGGAAAACTCGACAATCCGGTGCGGGATGTGACTCTTTCGGGTAATGTTTTCAGCACTTTAGCCGATATTGAGGCGATCGGCGACGATTTTTACTGGGATGAATCCGGCGGCTGCGGTAAAGGAGGACAAAGCGGTTTACCCGTGGGCTGCGGCGGCCCGAGTTTGCGGATTCGCGACGTGGTTGTGGGCGGCGAAGCTGCCCCAGAGTAAAGCATCAAAATAAAAAATCAAGGTAAAGCCGAAGATTCCTACTCGCGCTTTACCTTGATTGTTGTTACCTGCCGTCCGATTTTCTTTTGGGCAAATACATCCTTTTTTTGACGGTTTATCTGCCGCTGCCTCGCTCGGGCAAGGTATCTTTATCGGTATCGGCGCGAAAGTTGTGAGTGTTCGCTTGATGGGTGATAATTTCCGAAGCAGAGTTGTCTTGAGAGAAAAAGCTCGATCGAGCTTCTAAGCTTTGAGCCTTAACTGCAGTGGCGCTCAGTAACAGGCTTGACATGAGAATGGAAGAGTAAACGCGCATCATAAAATTGGGTGTTTGTATTTTCCACTTCTTGATACGCAGCCTCTACTCTGATATCAGGGTAAAATTTGGAATTGCGACGAAATCATCAGTTAGTAATTGACAGCACCTGCGATTTTTTTGAGTTTTCCTCAAAAGGGGGTAAAGCCCCTCATTCAACTCGCTGATGCGCTCGTAAGTTCGAGTTTTCGCCCAATTGCTCGATCGCAAAATTATTCAACCTGTGTTTTTTTTTGAAATCCTCTTAAAACAAGCAAGCAAACAAACACCGTAAGTTGTAATTTTTTATTAATATTCCGATTAAATTCATAATTTATTGATAAAGCATTTTTCGGCAACAATGGGTCACGATTGATCATCGGTAAGCTGTTGCTCATATATATTGTGTATGGCGATTGAGGGTCCGATGGGGATCAGG
>NZ_JADEWT010000123.1 GCF_015207505.1 Tychonema sp. LEGE 06208 | reverse complement strand
ACTAAGTAGAAAGGCGTAAATATTTGTAGTTGGGATGAGGCAGGAGTCAGGAGACAGAATGCAGGAGGGATTGGGGTTTTAGCCTCATTTATCTTTCTTAACACAGTTGTGTTTTTCCCCACCGACTTACTTATTATAGAACCCATTTGACATCTTTGAGTTTTTGGGTTGGGTGACGAGAAATATAGAGATCAACTGGTTTCTGAGATTTACGCAAGGGCGAGAAACCGGGTTTCTACGAGTTTTTGGGTGACGAGAAATATAGAGATCGAACCGGTTTCTGAGATTTACGCAGAATAGATATCAAAGGGGTTCTATCAAGCTCCTGCACAGATGTTCCCGTAAAAAACCTTCGCAATTTTACAATTAAATTACCCGATAAACAAAACTCAAACTTGCCCAAACATTCACATCCAAAGCCAAATCATCAGTGGAAATCCCCAACTTCTCCACACCCGGAATACTAGCATTGTGCAAATCTTCCAAGACGGCCTGCGCGACAATTAAAGGATTCAACAATTCTCGGATTGGTGAAGCATTCCTCACTTGCTGCATTCCTTCCTCGATCGCCGCCTGAGTTCGAGTGAAGGGTTTTTCACTAAATATAATTAGAGTTTCCCCTAGTCCGCTCGGGCCCGATACCACCCAGCCGAAAGTCCCAGCGCCCGGTACAGTCAAATTCTCTCCGGGGGCGATCGCCACCGACATCGCTCCGGGATCATTTTCGATCTGAGAATTCATTACCAACAGGTGTCCGGCATTATCCGACGAAAACACCGCAGCATACACCGGGCGATCGCTTTCGTTAAACAGTCTGTACTGAATTCGATCGCCCTTGTTGACGCTGAGCATATCGATATTTGCCAATTTCTCGCTGTCTGCGCTCATGGGCTCCAAGCGATAAGTGCGATCGGCTCGCACCGGCTCCCGCTGCACCATCACCTTGGCTTGTGGGGCCATAGTTGACAGCACCGCCCGCACCTTCAGTCGCGAAGACCCCTCATTGACAGTCAGCCGCAGCAACTTCGTCGCCAGCAACGCTTTCAACTGCGGAGCCAACCGCTGCACGGCCACCTTCACCGCTTCTCCCCCGTCGCCCTCGGTGTCGGGAACCGGCCTTTGAGCCAGAGAAAACAAGCCGTAGCGCCGTTGATACAAAACAGGCCGATCCGACGAAGTTTCAGCTAAAATCGTTTCCGGGACTGTGCCAAACCGATAGTCAGCGGGTTGATCGCTCCCTACCACCGAAACTTGCGGCACAGTCGCAAAGCCACTCGTAGCGTCTACCCGCTCGATCCGTTCCAAACCAGAGTCCAAAGCTACTGTCAAACCGATTTTTCGCGGAAATACCCGAATTTCTTCCCTCACGAGTTCGCCGGCGGTTAATTGTCTGTTTGGGCGATCGCCCCCGTCTAAAATTTGAGCCTTAGCAGTCAAGCCCGTGCGAGCCTGCACCAAAAGTAGTGAAGTGTACCCATCGCCTAGGGAATCGCCCTGGATCGATGCAGCAGGCGAACCCACAGCAAACACCGAGTTCCCCGCCCATTCCAAAACCCCCGCCGACAAACCGCCGAGCCACAACTGCACAGTTTTGCCGCCATCTTCCACCGCCGTTACAGCGCCATCAGCCGCCACAGAATTCAACATTAAATTTGAAAAATTAACTGCAGGCGGTGCCGTTAAATTGTCATGGCGAATTTGCGGTTGTTGCAATAACCCCGCCATTTCCTCGACAGTACCCGCGGCGCGACTGAAACTGACGCTGAAACTACTAGCGGGAGTTGCTAACCACAGAGTTTGGGTGAGGGCGTAGGTAAACAAACCGGCGGTAAATCCGTTCCACTGTTGTTCGGCGGCGAGTTGGGAATTCGCAGCAGCAGCAAGTACCGCGGCCGCCGGACGGAGATTCGATCTCGATCTGAGGCCTTGGGCAAACGTTAATTCTCCGATGCTTTGCTGGCCGATGGTGGAGCGCGGACGGGAGCGAATGCGAAAGTTGCCGTTTTTGGGCAATTTTTGATAGGTGTAGCTGGTGTCGAGGATGGCGATCGCATTTTCTGTCGGGAGCGATCGCATCAACAGCAGCAGCGTTTCCTCTGAAATATCGTTCACCACTCGGTTTGCTAACAGCGGTACAACGTCATCCGCCGGCACCAAACTATTGTGCAATTTGCCTGGAGTGTCGATCGAACCGACTCGACTACCGCAGCCGCTAAAGTGAAAAATCACCGCATCGCCTGGTTTTGCTTGTTCGGTTAAATGAGTGACAAAAGCCGTCTCGATATTTTCCCTCGTAGCTCGATCGTCAGTCAAAGTCAGAATGTCCGACGGCGCAAATCCAAACCGATCGATCAGCAATTCCCGCTGTAATTCCACATCCGTCACGCAGCCATACAGAGGCGAGTCTGGATATTTATTGATCCCCACCAACAAAGCCAATTTACGCGCAGTCGGCTGGGCTAAGGCTTGGAGGTAGCGATCGCCCAACCGCAACCACAAAGTTTCGCCGATCCCGATCGCTGCCAGCATCCGGCCAGCTTGCTGTAAAAATTCCCGCCGCTTCAGTCCCATTTTTAAATAGCTGTGAATTTTCTGTTGTGAATTTTAACTTAAATACCCCTCAATATTTTTTGGGGATTTAATTATATCCGGGCTGATGCAGAACCTTTATATTGCAGGTTTGCACCGCACGCCGAGAACCCTAGAATTAGCAGGTACAACCACCGTTTGGCTAATGAGTGTCCGGTGCGGCACGCCTCGCCGGCGGTGAACACCGCACCTTACTACTATAACTAGCCTATCAAACCACTTTTCGCCTAATTTTTGTAGATGGTGACTGTTAATTATTCAGATATTTTTTAACTTTTAAGTTAAAATTTTTGAGTTTCAAGGTGAAATTTTCAATTTTCCCACTCAAAACTCAAAAATTTTAACTTTTCAGAATGCCACCAATACCAAAGTTCAAGACTTAAATCTCGTAACTAAAAATATTCATAGCCTTAGCTAATTCGGCTGCAACTTCCGGTCGAGAAAACTGTGGCGGCGGCAATTTTCCAGCCCGCAGCATTTCCCGCACCTTGGTTCCAGACAAATGCACCCGTTGTTCGGGACTGCTGGGGCTTGTTTTAGTTGTAGCCATTTGTTCCGTCAGCTTGCAATAGAAAGCGTGCTCGAATTTCATCGGCACAATTCCCAATTCTCCCGGCTCAAATTCGTCAAAAATGTGTTGGGCATCGTAAGTGCCGTAATAATCGCCAACTCCAGCGTGATCGCGCCCTACAATAAAGTGAGTACACCCGTAGTTTTTGCGGATTAAAGCATGAAAAATGGCTTCTCTGGGCCCGGCGTAGCGCATCGCCGCCGGATTAATTGCCAAAATTACGCGGTCTTTTGGATAGTATTTTTCTAGCAAAATTTCGTAACAGCGCATCCGCACGTCAGCCGGGATGTCGTCATCTTTAGTCGTCCCTACTAGCGGGTGCAGAAACAAGCCATCTACTGTTTCTAAGGCGCATTTTTGGATATATTCGTGGGCCCGGTGGATGGGATTTCGGGTTTGGAAACCGACTATAGTTTTCCATCCTTTTTCTTTGAACATCTGTCTCGATTTCGCCGGGTCAATCTGATATTGAGGAAACCGGGTGTCTAGTTCGCGTTCTAACAGCCAAACGTCGCCTGCGAGGTTAACCGGCCCGGCTCGGTCTACTACTTGCACGCCCGGGTGTTTGAGGTCGTCGGTACGGTAGACGTTGACGGCTTCTTCTTCTTTGCTGTAGCGGTATTTTTCTGCGAGTTCCAAGATGCCGACAAATTCGCCAGCCGGGGAGTCGAGGCGCACTAACGCGCCTTCTTTGAGGTTGTCGGCGACTGCTTCGCTGACTGAGAGGGTGATGGGAACCGACCAAGGGATGCCGTTGGACAGGCGCATTTCTTTGACGACCGATCGATAATCAGCTTCGTTCATGAACCCTTTGAGGGGGCTCAGGGCTCCGATGGCGATCATTTGCAGGTCAGAGATCGATCGATCCGAAAGCTGAACTCGCGGCAATACTTCTGCTTTGTCAAAAAATTCTTGTCTTTGGTCTAGTGTGGCAATGCGGTTGACCAGGATGCCGCCGTGAGGGGCAATGCGGTCTAAATTCTGGCTCATGTCAATTTGAGGTTTTAGATTTAAGATGTTGGACTTTAGCTACCTATATCCTACCAAGGTGTTGTTACACTTAATTAGTTTTTCTAGTAAACTCCAGCACGCACCATACCTTATATTTACAAACTATGATTTATAGGCTAAGCCATGACACTCGATAATTTTTTAGTTAAATATATCGAATGCTGGCAAAAGTATTCCGGCTTGATAAATTTAAAAATTCCTACTATATTTTATACCATATTCATAGATTTTCAGTCTTGATTTATTGATCGAAAGGCAAATTTTATTCAATTTTGCGAATAAATAAATTGTGAATTAATTGTTATTTTTACGCCCTAGAAGCATTTTATGCTGTGTATTTTAACATCACATAAAAAACTAGATTTCAAAAATTAACTGTCCTATTTTAGACAAAAATTAGCGTCTAAATTTAGATTTTTCATAAAATAGAGAATGCCACAGTGTTAGCGAGGAAGCAGTTAGCCTGCGCCGCCTTGAGAAAATCATATCACATCCGGTCGATTTCCACAACTAAAACTGTTCGTAGTGCGGACTTCAGTCTGCTTCTGGATTGCGGACTAAACCGCACTACGAAGCAAATATTACCGTTATCAATCTACTGGACTGGACATGATATTATATCAGTCGAGGGAATCACACTCGACACTGTTTTAAACAACCATCAAATTGAGTTGATTGATGTCTTGAAAGTAGGTTTTAAGGTGCTAAACAAGCCCTTTTTAACTCGATAGGCGATGCCACGCTCTGCAATATTAAGCAAATAACTATCGAGATTCACGATTTTCTACCAGGTTCTATGAACGCTGAGGAAGTTCACACAATTGTAAACAAATTAAAAAGATTGGGTTTTGTCTGCCTCCCATTTTCATATTGTTCCCTGACATGGATAACTGTGATTTTTTGTTGATTAATACGAATCAGTGTAAAATTCCGTATAAAGACTGGGTGGGTTTTCAAATTATTAACTTGCTTCTCATCATAGAAAAAACTAAATCATCTCTACTCTGTTCGGAAATTGAGCGCCAATAAACTATTACTAAATATCGGCGATAAATTCACTGTAAAGTTAAGCCTCATCCTGTTGAAATTCAATCCTATTCAAATCTATAGCTTTTATTGTTTGACAACTAGCTAGTTTCCGACCAACTTGTTATGAAGCATTTTCAGTTGCAATAATTCTTCACCCAGCAGATGAGGTAAGGGAATTTGAACTTTCTCCAGCATACTCTGAATCCGATATCTCCAATCGTGACGAGCTAAACTCTCAACATAGTTGCGCTTGTATATCGACTGAAGGCGCTGCGTGTCTTGTAAAAGTTCTTCAATTAACTCCACACTTTTTTGTGGATTGTCTGGTAACTCAATAGTTGCATCTTCCCAGTTCAGCAACTCATCATACAGAGGTGTAGTTGGACGTTTGCCAACAATCGCGCCACCAGTCGCAGCACCGTAAAACCACCGCAGCGTAATAAATGAGTAAGGAAACTTACGCATACCAGGATAGAGCGTATCAAATGCTAAGGTAATTTTACTATTTCTCAGAATATGAAAGAGTAGGAAACTATCTTCCTCATCTTGACGTTTTTCGTAAGGCAATTTCGGAAATATCTCTAGGTTCCGGGGTGTCGATTTATAGTAGATTTTTTCGGAACCAGGTTGATTGAATTTATTGAAAAACGCCTTGTGATACTGTTCGGGTATCCGTCCAAAGCTAGTTACATCAATGGAACGTTTGACTTGACACGAACCTTGACCGAGAACATCAGCACCAAAAGGCAGCAGCGATACTGGGATGTTAAAATATTGCTGGAGTTCATCTATAACTTCGGGTAGCGGAACAAATAAACGATCTAAATGATATACATTTTTCGAGTAAATATTAGGATCCCAGGCGTCGAACACATAACCGATAACAACATCAAAACGCTGTCGCCACTTAGGTATGCTTGAGAGTAGTTCCATATCTGAGCCTGAGATGCCAATAGTCAGTAAAACATTGGGTTTGTTCGACAATTCAGGTAAAGAGGCTAACTTATAGAAACCTGTAGTATACTTGATAGCTTTGCTGACAATTCGATTAGCTAGTGGAGGCAGTTCGGAGGACCACTTTAGTAAGTCCCGACCCGATGGTATCAAAAGTTTTGCGTTGCAGGTTCGTACCAGAATATTTTCTAATTCAAAAACTGTGTCCCAGAAGACGCTAGATGATAAACCCCGTGAAGAGAGTATAAAAATATTCATAGCTAGTTGCTGACCTTAGAGTAGTATCCAAAGTATTATAGAATCCATTTGATATCTTTTGTAAAATCCTTCCTTACAGGGCAACTATTCTAGCCTAAATCTAGGATTCTACTGATTCGCCCAAACCTAGTTGTGGTAATAAGTCGGGAATAGATGTCAAAGGGGTTCTATAGTGTGTGTCTGGTGACTATTGTGATGAAATGTTTAAGAATATTTACCGAAAAATTGAGGTAAGAGCCCCGTCATAAGCTCGACGGCTTTTCTATCTCTAAGGAAATTAAGCAATATTGAACTACGTAATATCCCTGAAAGTTTGTAGTAAGATTCAATACAAGTTTTTGAACAGACTTGAGGTAAGGGGTTCTGCCCAGAAGTAGGGTAGATAAAATTTCAAACGCACCGCGAGAATGTAGTCGAAGGAGTTCAACTGGTATAAAAAGAATCGCCCGGGGTAAAAGCCGGGGTTCAAAATGTCTGTCAGACCTAAAGAAAGAAAACCAGTTCTGGTTGTTTGGAGAAATCCAACTAGGCAGGGCATTGTCTAGTAGGAGAGAGGGTGTCAGACGGGACTTGCTCCGCATCCTTTGCCAGTATTCTAGAATTCCCACGCCTTCAGGCCCGGGAGTGTGTCAAGCTAATTTAACGGTGGCCCGATATAATCACTGTTGTGAAACTCAGGCAGAAGGTAAAAAATGGCACAAGCAAAGATCGGAATTATCGGTGGCAGCGGTTTATATAAAATGGCAGCCCTCAAAGATGTGGAAGAGGTAAAAATTGATACACCTTTTGGAACGCCGTCGGATGCCGCAATTGTGGGAACCTTGGACGGTACGCCCGTGGCATTTCTGGCAAGACACGGCCGCAACCACACTTTTTTGCCTTCAGAAGTGCCGTATCGGGCAAATATTTATGCAATGAAGAGTTTGGGAGTTGAGTATTTAATCTCAGCGTCGGCGGTTGGTTCTCTGAAAGCAGAGGCAAAACCTTTAGATATGGTAGTGCCGGATCAGTTTATCGATCGCACAAAAAATCGAGATTCTACTTTTTTTGGAGAAGGAATAGTCGGTCACATTACATTTGGCGACCCGATTTGCGGCGAATTGGCTAAAGTGTTGGCAAGTGCGATCGAATCCTTAAACATCCCCGATGTTACCCTGCACCGAGGCGGTACTTACGTCTGCATGGAAGGCCCGGCATTTTCCACAAAAGCAGAATCAAATCTTTACCGCAGTTGGGGGGCGACAGTCATCGGGATGACAAATTTGCCCGAAGCAAAATTAGCCAGAGAAGCAGAAATTGCCTATGCAACTTTAGCATTAGTCACCGATTACGACTGCTGG
The DNA here is from genome assembly GCF_015207505.1 of Tychonema sp. LEGE 06208. Classification (GTDB taxonomy): domain Bacteria; phylum Cyanobacteriota; class Cyanobacteriia; order Cyanobacteriales; family Microcoleaceae; genus Microcoleus. The sequence continues at coordinate 11,158 of NZ_JADEWT010000123.1, read as the reverse complement.
CACGAAGATCACGACAGCGTAACCGTAGAAATGGTGATTGCCAATTTGCACCGCAATGCAGAAAATGCCCAAAAAGTTATTCAAAAAACTGTACGGATGCTCACAGAAAATCCTCCCGTTTCCGAGTCGCATTCTGCTTTGAAATATGCAATTCTGACTCCGCTGGATCGAGTGCCTGCCAGAACTAAGGATAAAATGGGTTTGTTGTTGCAGAAGTATTTATAGAGCAGACGCTAGAACCAGAAACCGGGTTTCTTAGATTAGTTTGGCATCCTACCAAAGATTTTTCGAGAGAAATCCGGTTTCTCAATGGTGTTCCAGACGGTATTAATTAATCAACTGCTTGAACGCATCGTGGTCGCGAATTTTTTCTAAATCAACTTCTGTTTGTGCTAACTGTTTACACAAATTAGGATTGAGATTGAGGGCGCGCTTTAAATTTTCAATTGCTAATTCAATTTTACCTTGTAGGGCGTAACATCGGGCTTTATTGTACCAAATTCTGTAGAAATCCGGTCGAATTTTAGCAGCATTGTCGTAGGAGTCGATCGCTGCTTCGTATTTTTGCAGTTTTGAGAGTGCAACGCCTCGATTGTTCCAAGCGTCAGTATAATCGTTCTTGATTTGTAGAGCTTTATTGTAGGAAATTACTGCTTGTTCGTATTCCTGCATTTTGGAAAAAGCAACGCCTCGGTTGTTCCAAGCATCGGCGTAGTCGGGTTTGGCTTGGATGGCTTGTTCGTAACAGCCGATCGCCTCCGGGTACTTCTGCAATTCCAACAATACTACGCCTCGGTTGTTCCAAGCGTCGGGATACTGCGGGCGAATTGTCGTAGCTTGTTCGTAGGAGGCGATCGCCTCTGGATACCGCTGCATTCTAGTGAGCACTACTCCCCGGTTGTTCCAGGTATCTGCTAAATCCGGCTGAATTTGCAGGGCGAGATTGTAAGCTGCGATCGCATCTTCGTAGCGGTTTTCAAAGAAACAAGCATCTCCCTGTTTGGCATAGTCTCCCGCCGTCAATAACTGTTGGTAATTGCCGTAGTTAACCGGAGTAAATTCTTGAATTTGGGCGTCGGGCAATAACAAGTCCGTTTCTGCATCCGCCTGGTGACTTTGGTGTTTAATTTCCCCTAAAATGCCTTCAGCATCGGAAATTAATAGTTTTAATTGAGAGATGGTATCGTAATGGAGACTTTCGATTTCTTGGCGAGCACTTGTTGTCTGCTGGGACAATTTATTAAACAGAAACCAAACCCCGACTCCGGCTGCTGTCGGAAGCAAAGTTAAAGCAATTACCAGCCCGTTTAGCAGTGTCGCCGTGCGCCCGAAAGCAGTGTCAACTTCTTCTTGAACTCGATCGCGAATTTCTGCTTTAATTTGCTGCTCTGGCAATTGTTGCTGCACCAACTGTGCTGCAGCCCTCGGTTGTGAGGCAGAAACGCTGCAGGCGCAGACTAGAATAGTCGAAAGGGCGATCGGGCTAATACTTGCTCTAAAAATACTTGACAAACGCATTGCCTTAGTGATACGCACCTGATTTGCGATTTTCATATGTCAAGAGATGCTGGTAAGTACGATCTCAGACTAGCCCATTTGTTTACAAAGTATTAAATACAGGATATCTGTTGTGCAATCCCCTCCGATTAAGTGCTTGACGCAGGAATTGCTAGACGAAGTTACAGCTTCCTCCCGCAGCAGCCCGCGTCAGCGACAAAACTACAATTTCCACGATTTGTCAGAAAAGGTGCAGCGGTTTGTCAACGTGCTGCAACCGGGTACCTACGTGCGCCCTCACCGACACCTCCGCCCGCCTGCAGTTAACGGTTTTGAGTTTTTTGTAGTGATTCAAGGAGCGGTAGGTATTCTTATTTTGAACGAAAACGGTCAAATCTTGCGATCGTTGCAAGTGGGTGCAGCCGGGCCCACTCGCGCTGTGGAACTTCCCGAGGGTACTATTCACACCTTAGTAGCTTTGGCTGCGGATACTGTGATTTTGGAGTTCAAGGAAGGGCCCTATGACGTGGCTGCGGATAAAGACTTTTTGCCCGGTTTTCCGGCTGAGGGAAGTGCGGCGGCGCGGGAGTTAGTCAGGCTTTGGGAAGCTGAGTTTAAGGGTTGACTGTTGGCTGTTGACTGTTGACTGTTGGCTGTTAACTGTTGACTGTTGGCTGTTGGCGGTTGGCTGTTGGCTGTTAACTGTTGGCTGTTGGCTGTTGACTGTTGGCTGTTGGCTGTTGGCTGTTGGCTGTTGGCTGTTAACAAATAACAAATAACAAATAACAAATAACAAATAACAAATAACAAATAACAAATAACAACTAACTAACAAATCTAATTGTTGTCATCCGATTGTATAAATCTGGGGCGGTGCGAATAATTTTTCTCAGAAGTTCATCTGTTACCCAAAAGATGAGGGGAAAGGAAAACTTGTTGCTGAATTCGCTGCAGACTAGGTTGGTAGAAACGAGGAGTCGATCGATCGACTCCACTGATTCCAAGCCGAGAATCATTAATGCTGGGGGCGTTTTGTTGTCTACTTCTGCTGCGATTGTCGTGTAGAGAGTTGTCGCCGATTTTGACAACAGCAGTTGTTGCGGTTTATGGGTACAAGTTGCTTGCAGGCGATCGACTATTTGCTGCCGCAATTCCAGGGAGTTGCAGTTGACTAAAACGAAAGAAAAGTAACCTTGGGAAAGATGGATCGCTCGAATTAAGGTTGAGAATGACCGCTCGTTATATTTAGCTACATCGTACTTAGTTGGAGCGTCTTTGGCTGTATTTTCTGAGTGTTTTTCAACCATAAATTACACTTATTTTATGTTTGATCAATCTTAGGGATTAAATGCTGTCGATCGAGACAATGTGAAGGGATATTTTTACTATAAAAATATTGGGCTTATCATAACACTATTTTCAAATAAAATCAATAGAACAATAGACATATAGCAATTCTCAAGTGAGTGAAGTATTGGCCAACAGACGAATCCTCTCAAAGCCTATGAATAGCAGGCTCGACAAGAATGAGGGAAAAAATCTAATTAATTAACAATTCTTCAATTTCTAAATCCCCCCAATCTAAAATCCTTCGATGCGGGCGCTGACGGCGAAGTCTCAAATCTCAAACTTTTACGATCGCGAAGCCGAAGTATCTAAATTCGTACCTCCAGAAACCTGAGAAAGGCTATGTTATTATGATATCTCTCACAGATATTTCCAGGTTAACCTCGACAGTGAGGAAGCGCAAGCACGCTTAGAAGAATGCTTGTCTAAACTTAAACATTCTAGGTTTTCCGGGTTTGCCTGGATTTGTTGAAGCTGCTTTCTCTAGAGAGAAGGTCTCGATCGAATTAGCAGATGAGTGAAGACGATGCGCCAACTATTTGTACAAGTTCCTCGGGGTTCTGGAAAAACAGTTTTAGAGATAGCGAAAGCCTGTAAAGGCACGAACTTAGCACAAATTGAAGCGACGGGAGTCGATCGAGGACTGGATCTGGTGCTGATCCACGTTTCTAATGGCGAGGTTGAGGAACTTCTCGGAAAACTGCAAGATTTGCCGGACTTAAGTGTTACTCTGCTTCCCACAGGTGTGATGTCGCTGCATCCCCCAGCCAGTGACGCTGCGGAGCAAGTTACCAATGTTGAGGAACGCAGCCCGATCGAGATTTTTCTGGCTGGTTTGCAGAGTACAGGTTCTTGGAAAGGATTTCTCAGCTATGCCTTTTTCGCGGGAATCATTGTTTGGATTGGTTTGTACACTAATACCAGCTACCTGTTAGTTGCCGCTATGTTGCTGGCGCCGTTTGCAGGGCCTGCCATGAATACCGCCTTGGCTACGGCAAGGGGCGATCTCAAACTCTTGGGGTGCAGCATTTTACGCTACTTTGCGGCCCTGAGTGTCACGATCGCGACTACGGGATTGTTGAGTTTGATTCTGCAACAGCAAAACCCCACCAGCTTGATGATTGACGGCAGCCAAATTTCTTCGGTATCGGTGCTGATTCTCCTTGCAGCCGGAGCCGCCGGAGCGCTATCCCTGATTAAGTCCGATCGCAGCAGCTTGGTGTCAGGAGCGGCTACCGGAATGCTGGTATCGGCTTCCCTAGCTCCCCCTGCTGGTTTGATTGGCATGGGGCGGCAATTGGTCGTCGGGATCTGGCCGTAAACGGCGTGTTTTTACTGCTGTTGCAACTCGGCGGCATTAATTTAGCGGCGTCTTTGATGTTTCGTCTGTTTGGGCTATCGACTGAAGGAACTCGCTACGTGCGGGGGAAACGCGGTGTGTTCCCGGCGGCGGTGGGAGTTAGTGCGATCGTACTCACGGCATTAATCATCTGGCAATTTTCCAATTCGCCTAACCTCGAGCGTTCTAGTCTCGCTCAACGGGCAAATTCTCAACTGCAGCAGGTTGTAAAGCAAAGCGATTTAGCCAAGCTGGTAGAATCCAACGTTCGCTTCACCAGAGCCGACAATCCGGGGGATGATATTTTGCTGTCTCAAGTCTACGTTCAGCGTCAGCCGCAAGTCGCGCGATCGGCTCAACAAATTCGCGCTGACTTGACCAAAGCCATCCAAACTCGCTTGTTGAAAGAAGATTTTAAGGCAACACCATTGGTAGATGTCACCGTGTTAGAAGCCCCTCGGATTTAATACAATTTAAATCCAGTACAGCCGATCGCATTTAGTTAAAAATACCAAAAAATCAACTACCATTCTCGGCCAGCGGCAGAGTAAACCAAAAAATTGCCCCAGCACCGGGACTGCTAATTACCCCAATTTCCCCGCCGTGAGCGCCAATAATTTGCCTGCAAAGATATAAACCCAAACCCAAACCGACCGAATGTCGGGATTGATAACCCCTCACATAAAGGTCAAACAGATGTTCGCACTGTTCCGGCAATATTCCCACTCCGTCATCTTCAACCGTACAGTAAATCATGCTATTTTGGGAATTTGTAATTGCTAATTGGTAATTAGTAATTGGTAATTTTTCTATATTTTCTTTCGTTTTGCTTTGATTAATTTTGATTTGTTTTGCCGTTATTATTTGAGCGGAAACCGTTAAATTTAATCCGGGCATATTGTGTTTCAAAGCATTAGAAATTAAATTAGAAAACACCCGCCACAACTGAGTAGCATCAGCATTCACGGCGGGGAAATCATCCGGCACTAAATTTTTAAAAGTAGCTTGAGCCTCATTCATTAAAGGCTCCAAATCAGCCGCCGCTGCTTCCACTACCGCCCTCAAATCTACCCGCTCGCAATGCAGAAACAAACCGCCCAATTCTCCGGCGTGAATTTCCAACAGCGAATTGATCAAGCGCAACTGCTGTTCGCTACCTTGAATCATCCGATCCAAAACAGAACGGGGAATTGCGATCGAATCTCCAGTTTTTGTTTGCCAATTTTTTAGCACCATTAACATTCCCGCTACCGGGTTTCGCAAGTCGTGAGAAAGAGCGTGAATAAACAACCGCTGCGATTCTTGGGCTTGTTTCCGCTGCGTGATATCCTCAATTAAACCCTCATGATAAAGCACCGAGCCGGTGCTATCTCGTACCGCCCGCACTTTCTCGGAAATCCAGACAATACTGCCGTCACAGCGGTAAATTTTAGATTCAAAATCCGATACTGTGCCGCTTTCCTCGATCGATCGCAAAAACTCATTTCTGCGATCGGGATCGACGTACAACTGCCGATCGATATCAGTAAATTTTGCCGTCACCTCTTCGGGAGAATTGCAGCCATAAATCCGCGCCAAAGCTGGATTTGCAGTAATATAGCGTCCGTCGGGAGTGCTTTGAAAAATTCCCTCGCCGGCATTCTCAAAAATACTGCGATACTTCACCTCCGCCACCTCCAATTGTTGGTAAGCAGATTCCAACTTGCGTCTGGTACTAAACTCTTTTCGTTGCAGACATTCGTACCAATAAACCGACAAATCGCAAATCAAACAAAACCAAAACAAATACAAGTAAAACCCGGTCAGCCTAAAAGCACTATACTTAGCAAAACTTAAATTTAAAACCAAATTTATCCCGATGTGGCAGCACAAAACGCCGAGTTGAGAAATCAGGTGGAGTCGCCAGCGGACTGGCATCAGCGTAGCTTGGATCAGAAACGCTAAAGTCCAGGTAAAAATCGGTAATTCTCCGGCTCCTGCGACAGCTAACCCAAGCTGTATAATGACCGTCAGCGACCACGAAAACCCCAAAAACAGCAAACCGGGATAGCGCTGTCCAAAGGAGGTTTTTTGCAGCACAAAACAGGTCAGCAAACCCATTTCTACAGCAGCACTCGTGTACAAATAAACACTTTTAAATTCCTGGCGGACGAAGAATGCTTCGCCCATAAAATAGACAGTTATTGTCAAGGCAAAAAAGATGGCAATTCCGACAGCAGGGCGCAGCCGATCTTGGAGGAAGCGATTGCGCCACACCTCGTAAGCTGTTAACACCTGAACTGATTTTGCATTGCCCAAATAGTTCATAGCTAGTAAAAGTATAGTCATTTATGACATGACATAGGAGGCATTGAGTCCCTCCCCTTTCGCTCGTACTTTGAGCGGATTGACCCGCCTTGGCTGAACTACGCAGCTCTCTATCCCATTGCTAAACGCATTTGGGATTGCTTTTCTCAGGATGTTGTAAGAAGCATTAATATCGGAATTAATTAATTTACCGACCGATGTCTTGTACAATCCTCTCTTGATTCGCTTACCACTAAAGACGACACCATCAGCGCCAATATGCCCGTACACAGGAATCGGATCGAGATTCATGAAGCTCGACTTCGAGGTATAAGATTCTTCTTGCACAATCACCTTAATTCCCACCAATTTAGCTTTGTATTCTAACATTTCAATTACCAGATTATGAGGAATGCCGACAAAGTTTTGATTGTTTTGCTTTCCTAAGTTGATCTCGCTTTTCCATTGTGCATTCTTGCCAATCACTAGCGTTCCAATTTGTCCGGCGACCAAAATATCGACTATTAGCCGACTGGTATGATGCAAGTAATTATCGACTTTTTGGTGGCGACAGCGAGTTAAACGCTGAATGCGAGGTGAACTCTTGCGGCTTCCTTTTAACTGAGATTGTAACTGTGCTTTACGTTTGTTATAGAACTGATTAATCGATTTTAATGGTCGCCCGTTAATCAGGAGAGGGATAAAACCCGGCTGATTTGAAGTTAGCGCCACCAAATTATTCAGTCCTAAATCAATACTAGCTATAAATTTATCGTCGCTGACGGTGGACTCCGGTTCACTTCGACTACGCTCAGTACAAGCATTATAAATTACCTCGACTATATAATAATCGCATTTGGGAACCAGTCTAACTTGACAAATCCGATCGGGATTTACTTTGGTCTTTATCAGGATTTCCGTACCCGAAAGTTTGATGATTCCTTTCTTCAATTGCTTGCTACTAATTGCCTGAATTGTATAGACAAGAATATTCCGACCCTTGACTTTATCTTTATACTTCGGTAGTTTCGGGCGACCCGTGAATTTAGAAGAATCAATTTTGTAAGCTTTGACTGCTTCAAAAAACGATTTCCAATTCTTGTCCAATATCATCAAGATTTGTTGACTGACCTTGGCGGGCATTGCCTTGTATGCTTGATGAGATTTCATCAAACGGTTCATCTCGTTATAATTGACATAACCCCATCCATAGACAAAACTCTGACGAATGACGTAGTTAGCGGAGTTGTAGAGATTCTTGGATTTAAAAGCTAATTCATCAATCGGGGCGAAACGGTGTTCCGTAGATTTAATGATGTGCCTCTCTGCTAGTTGCATCCAAAGTCTCCCTTTTTCAACGAGCGCAATTATTCTTTTATTTGACTTCCCTGACTATATGATACTACCATTGTTTATTGATGCTTACAATCTTAATGAAGTTTCATAATACCATTTTAGATTTTAGATTAAAGATTAAAGAATTGGGAAAGATCGATCGCCCGAATTGACAGCAGGTAGCGAAAACCAGAAAGTCGAACCGCCTCCGGGAGTGCTTTCGACACCGATTTCGCCGCCGTGAGCTTTGATAATTTGCTTGGAGAGGTAAAGTCCCAAACCCAGTCCTGTTAATTGTCGGCTATTGGGGTCTCGAACGTAAAGTTCAAACAGAGATTCCCGCTGTTTGGCGCTGATTCCTACTCCATTATCTGTTACAGTACAGCGAACCATTTTTACGGTAGCTTCGGGCAATTTGTCGCCGATATTGCCAATTTGAGCCTGATACGGGGGGATTTGACAACTGCTTTCGGGGTGAAGTTCGGTTAGGGTTTCTGGACTTTTCTGGGCGGTGTCGCGCATCCCCGGACGATCGCCCGCAGCAGGTATCCGGTTAGCGATACAGCGGGCGATCGGATTATTGGAAGATGTTAAAAATTGTGAATTTTCTTCAAGATTTAGCGTTTTGTCAACTTCAATTACCTCAGCTTTAAAAGTGATATTGACTCCCGGATGATTGTGTTTGATCGCATTAGTTAGCAGATTTTCCAGCACCCGCTGTAAGTGTTTGCGATCGGCACAGACTAGCGGCAAATTTAGCGGAATTTCGTGAGTAAAAATTGCTTGATTTTTGGCTAGCATCGGTGCTAAATCGCCAATAATTGCTGAAGTTAAAGGCTGCAATTCCAGCGGTTCGGGATGGATAAAAATACCTTTTACTTCGCTAGCGTGAGCGTCGAGGAGGGCATTAACCATAGTCAATTGGTGTTCGCTGGCCTGAACGATGCGCTGCAAAATCGATCGCGAAACCGGAACATCCTGTACAGACTCACAGGACGATTTGTTGAGCAAATTTTTCAGCAATATCAACATTCCCATCACTGGAGTGCGGAGATTGTGAGAAACTGCGTGCAAAAATAAATCTTTGAGACGGTTGCTTTCTTGCAGTTCGTGCATTTTTTGCTGCAGTTGGCTGGTGCGTTCTTCGACTTGAGATTCTAAGTTGGCATTGAGTTCTTTTACTTGCTGCAAAAGTTGGGCTTGCTGGAGGGCGATCGCCACTTGGGTAGCGAGTTTTTCTAACAAATCAATTTCAAATTCCTGCCACTGGCGGGGCCCAGAACACTGGTTGACGGCCAAGATCCCGAAAAGTTCATCGCCGAGGACGATCGGCACATTTAACGTCGCCCGAATTTGATAGTCGCTGTATAATTGGACAACTCGATCGGCCCCTTGCACCGTAGCAGCATCGGAGACAATTCGGACGCGGTTGTTAGCATAAAAAGTTTTCTGCGTTTCGAGGTGATTCTCGTCAGTGAGCACCAACCCCACAATAGAACGGTATTGGACACCGACAGACTCAGCGACAATTTTACCGTACACCGGGCTGGGAAGATTTGCGGCCACAGCGTCCATAATACCGATGAAAGCGCGATCGGCCTTGAAAAATTGCCGGACTTCGGCAACAGTAGTATTAAGAATTTCTTCGAGGTCGAGGGAGTGGCGAATTCGCAGGGCCATTTCTGAGAGCAGCCGATCGCGCTCGGAGGATGTCCGCAAAGCAGCTTCGGCGCGGTGACGTTCGGTAACGTCTTGGACTGTGGCGGCTATGATGTTTGAGTGAATTGCTGACTGTTCGCAGACAGCGCGCACTCCGCCGTCAGGGAGCACAATTCGATAGTTAATGGAATAGGGTTTGCCCTCAAACATCGCTTGACATTGCGATCGCGCCACCAATTCTCGGTCTTCTGGATGTACGGCTTGCAAAAAAACGGATGGTGTCGGTTTGACAGTTCCCGGAACCAAGCCCAAGAGGCGATAAAGCTCGTCCGACCACCGCAGTTCGATATTGGATGATATATTGTTTTCTGCCGATTGTTCGCAACGATCGGCTGGCTTGATGGCGGTGAAATTTAAATCCCAATTTCCTAACTGAGCGATGCGCTGAGCGTTAGCTAAACTGGCTTCGCGATCGCGCAACAGAGCGGCCGTGCGGCGCACGAACTCCAGCGCTTGCTCGCGTTCAGCCACGGCTGCAGCCAACATCAGGGCCACAAGGGCGATCGTACCAGTAAAAGCTTGTAAAAATAAAACCGCCTGTTGCATATTTTCGCTTCTGACCAAAAACGGGCCGCCTCCCTGCACCGCTCCCAAAATCGCGATATAAGACACGATCGAATAAGCAAAAATCGCTCCCGGCTGACGAAATCGCAAAGCGGCCCAAACTATCAGAGGAAAAGGCAAATATTCCAGTGGATACAGAGCGCTCGCCGCCTGTGCTTTCGAGCAAAAAACTATCGAACTAACACTCAGTAATAAAGTTAGCCATAGAGCTATTTCTGAATAATTTAAAAGTGCATTTTGCACTTTATAACGATTATTGTTCTGAAATATTGATAAATAATTAGTAATTGGCAAGCGGTAATTTGCCCAGTTTAAAAATGCTAAAAAATTTGAAATAATTCGATCTTTTCTTGAAACATGAAAACTTTTAAAGGCGTGATTTAAAGTCAGCAGCACCGGTGTGACGATCAAGATTCCCATACCGTCTCCGAGCCATGTAGTCCACCAATTCCGAGAGAAATTGCTCCACTGAGCCCAACCAAAAATGCAAGTGCCCAAATTGCCGAGGGTAGAACCCACCAAAGTAGACCCGATGACAGCGCCGGCCACCAAACCCAGAACATCTCGCAGTCGATCGAGCTTAGTAGAAAATCCGCTGCGACTGAGCACGGCCTCCCCAGCCAGCGCTTGCATAGTGACGCTAAAGGCTGACGTGACAATGACGGCGAAGGGTACACTAGCTCCGGCGGTTGAGTTTAACAGCACCGAACCGAGGGCAATTCCCGGCCACATCCGCCGCCCTTGCAGCAGCAATGTCGCCAGAGCAATACCGGCGGGCGGCCACACCGGGGAGGCTTCGGCTTTTACCAGTCCCAGTACCGACACTGCGAGTTTTCCGGTGACAAAGTAGGCCAGGCCGAGGATGCCGGCGGAAAGAAGCAGTCGAGTGCGGTGGTTGAGCAGTTTCATGGTTTGTGCGATCGAATCCTCCATTGCTACTCTTTAATTTAGGCGGATGACGGGCGATCGAACTTCCTCCTAGCGAATCACCTGACAGGGGGAGAGGGGAGAGGGTTGGAAGCGGGGGAGAGTGGGAGAGTGGGAGAGAGGGAGAGAGGGAGAGGGGGAGAG
>NZ_JADEWT010000122.1 GCF_015207505.1 Tychonema sp. LEGE 06208 | reverse complement strand
ACATAATATTTTTTACGGTGGATAAAGTCCTGGTTTCTAGGACTGGGGGCATTTCTTTAAAAGTCTAAAGCTTATTGTTTGTCGATCGCCCTGAAACTACGTAAAGTTCTGTAAAATCCGCGTCCGTGGTTCGTAGTAAGGACTTTAGTGATCTATACTCTCTCTAGCCTTTGTCGTTCCCCGACAGAGTTCTAGCGATGGAGAGTTCGGCTAGTACGGATATCTCGCACCGTTCACCCCTACAACCGCGTTGCCCATCCGCAAGAATAGATTGTAAATTATAAATGTATCGAATAGTAACGGTGTTATGTACAAGCAACTAATTACAAAGATGATCAAACCGCTTTTGAAATCACTATTTGCGATCGGTCTGGTAGTGACGCTAGCCCTCAGTAACGCTGACGGAGCCCTGGCTGCTCGCAGCGGAGGACGTATGGGCGGCGGATCTTTTGGAGCGCCCGCGCGCAGTTATTCATCTCCCAGTCGCGCGCCGTCTGGAGGGGGTTACTACCCTGGCGGCTATGGTGGCGGATTTGGCGGTGGATTTGGTTTCCCGTTCTTGCTGCCGTTTTTTGGATTTGGCGGCGGATTTGGCGGCCTGTTCTCGATTTTGATTTTTATTTCGATCGCCAATTTCCTCGTGCAAAGCTTCCGCAGCGCCCGGGGTGGAACTGACGAACTCGGCAACAGCGTTTCTAGCACCACGGTATCTGTGGCCCGCTTGCAAGTGGGTTTGTTAGCAGAGGCCCGCAGTTTGCAAGCCGAACTCGACTCCCTAGCGCGCACAGCGGATACCGATACAGCAGTCGGTCGCGCTCAAGTGCTGCAAGAATCTACTCTGGCGATGCTGCGCCATCCTGAATACTGGGTTTACGCGGGCGCTGAATCTATGCAAACTCGCTTGGAAGCAGCCGAAGCTAAATTTAACCAGTTTTCTTTGGCAGAACGCAGTAAGTTTTCTGAAGAAACGCTCTCGAATTATAACAATCAGCTCCGGCAGGCAGGGAGCAGCAATATCTTGCCTGGTTTGCAGGAAAACGGCGCGCTGGTTACTTCCGATTTGAATTCCGCTCCCGGTGAATTTATTGTGGTGACGGTGATTGTCGGTACTCAAGGCAAATTGGAATTGCCCTCGGTGAAAAACTCTGAAGATTTGCGCCAAGCTTTGCGCCAGATTGGTGGAGTATCGAGCGAGCAGTTGCTGGCGGTTGAGGTGCTGTGGACTCCTCAAGCTAGCGGCGACACTCTCACTGCTGATGATATGTTGGCCGGCTATCCTGATTTGCGATTGATTTAGCGAGCTAAACGGGGCGCTGAGAATTGTTTCGGGCGCCCCATCCCCAAAGAAAGCTGTGGGGCGAACCCGATCGGTTGTCAGACAAGAAATTTGCAATCTGTTGTGAATGCCGATCGAGTTCAAAAAATTTATTCAACAAATGCTATTATTGAAAGATTAATTATTCAACGCGATGCCTCAGCGATTGGGAACGAAAATTTAATAACTTAAACATCTGCCACAATTTTTTCTATCCCGAGGCGCAGAGGTAAAGAAAGGCTCTTCATCCGGATCTGCATTACTGTCGCTCCGACTGGTAACGAGCAGACGAAAGATGATTATATAAAGAAGCGATCGGGAGCTAAATTTATGCCACACAGCAGCAGCAGAAAAAAAGCACTTTTTATTTTGAGCCAGTTAAATAATGATGATATTGACTGGATCATCCAAAAAGGTAAAAGGGAAGTTCTCGATGCGGGCGGGATTTTGATTTTTGAAGGGAGACAGATAGATGCGTTATATATTGTTTTGGAAGGGAGTTTGAGCGTTTCGATCGAAGCCCAAGAGACGAAAGAACTCGCTAGAATAGCTAGCGGTGAACTTGTGGGAGAAGTTTCTTTTATTGATGCTCGCCCTCCTTTGGCTACGGTAAAGGCGATCGAAAAAACTCACTTGCTGGCAATTCCCCGGCGGCAGTTAGTAGTCAAACTCGAACAAGATATGGGTTTTGCTTCCCGTTTTTATTATGGAATTTCGCTCTGTTTGGCAGACAGGATGCGCGGTACAATTAGACATATAGAATATGGGCGCAATATAGAAGAATTTGATCGACCAGAATTAGAGCGCGAGGATATCAATCCTAGCATTATGCAAAATTTAGCCCTAGCTCAGGCAAAGTTTAATTGGCTGAGGCAAAATGTTAGGGCTTGAGTAATTTTTAGGCATCGGGATATATGTCACAGCATTCTCAAGCAAAATAGGGCCCGGATTTTAGGGGAAAGGTCGATCGACCTTTCCCCTAAAATCCGGGCCCTTTCGAGTTGCTACCTCGCGCGCTGAGGTGCAACTATCAACCAGACAATCTAGATAATTCCTGGCCCTTTGTGACGGGTGTCTGCTTCTTCTGTCAGTTTTCCTTCCTCGCCTTTTTTATCTTTGATTTCCGCAAGAATTCGAGCGCGTTCTGCTGCTTCGGCTTCTTCTTTTGCTTTCAAATCGCCCGGTTCGTTGATGTACATTTCCGGTTCGATCGCGTAATTGTTAACCAGACCTTCTTGGTCTACTGTATAACCATCTGTAGTGTTAATGCTTTCGTTATCGGTTTGGTCGTCTGTTTTGGCGCTTTTCTGCTTTGCTTCGGTGGTTGCGTGCATGAAGTTAGCACCTTCGCGTTCTTGGCGCGCTGCTGTCTCAGCAGGAGTAATGCCCCTGTCGTAGTGGGGGGCTTCCATATTAGCTTCGATTTCTTTGTCGGTTGGTGTTGATTTGCTAATTTCACTCTCGGGCGGTGTTGGTTGGCGATTAGTCATGATTTTTTCCTGAGTTATCTTTTCAAAAAGGTCTTTCGCTTATAGTTTAATATTAAGCTTAAGCTAACTCATTAACAAACTATCTTTGGTTATAGTTTCCTCAAAATTGCTGTTATCTATAATACACTTATTCCGTCTTCCTCAAGACAGATTTAATGGTGTTTTTATTCAAAAATTTACACCGGGCGAGTATATGGCATCTATCTAAAGATAGAGAATTAGTCATTAGTCATTGGTAATCGGGAATTCGTAATTGGAAATTGCGAAAATGACTAATGACTAATGACGTTCCCGATCGGGGACGTTCGGACATTGGACGTTCGCTCGGAGGGGAAAGCACTAATGACCAATGACTAATAACTAGCCTTCGGCTTCGCTCAGGCTAAAATGACCAATGACTAGCCTTCGGCTTCGCTCAGGCTAAAATGAATAATGACTAATGACTAATGACTACTGACTACTGACTAATGACTACTGACTTTTTTTATGCTTCTTTATAGAAGCGGATGATTTCGCGGACGTGGTTGAGAAATTGTCCGTCGTCGGTAAGCTGGGCGATCGCACTTTCTGCATCTCTTGCCAGTTTAGTGTGTTCTGCCTGATTTTTCGCTTGCAAAGATTGTAGAGATGCCGATAAATTAGTTAATTCTCTTGTGGTAGCCTGTTGCTCCCGCTCTTGGACAGCTACCCACGAATTTGGATTATTTAAACTGAATTGATTGGATAAATCTGTAACTGTAGATTCTAAGTTTGCAAAGCGGCTGCGGAGTTCGACAATATCTTCGCGGGGGTACAAAAATTGGCTGCGGATAGTTCTCAGCCGCTGGGCTAAATATTGATAACCTCGGATAGCTGGACGCATTACAGTTAACAGCAGTGCAGCACCGGAACTGAGATAGCCCACAGCACTAATTCCAGTGGCGGCTAGGGCGTAAAGTACGATCGCGCTTCCGAGATGCAGGCCGATCGCCACAAAGAGCGATCGGCGAACTAATACATTAACGTATTTGACTTGTTCATGATCGACAGCAATATTTTTTTTAGTAGATTCAGCCGCTTGCGCTAAAACTTCTTTAGCTTCAAAATGGACATTCCAAGGAACAGTAACTATCAGCAACAGCCATTCAAAAATAGCAATGGCAATTACCCAATCAATAAAACTGCCGGCGGGGACGTGCAGCCATTGCAGAATGGCAAAAATCAACAATAAAAATAAGCCAGTACCCGCACCAAAACCTGCAAAACTGTACATAAAGAGAGCCTTTGTGAAATGTTATTTTGATTGTGAGTAGGTTGTTTTGATATGGAGCCAGAAACTGTGACAGTTAAGTAATCGTCCTATTAATCTCGGTTAATTAGTTATGAGTAACAGTGCTAGGCAAGGGTTGCAACAACTTGACTTTTTTATCGAAATACTTGCTATATCTCAATCGTGGAATGTTATTTTGATTGTGGATAGGTTTTTGGGTGTAGAAGAATAAGCTGTGACAGTTGATAAAGCGTCCTATTGTTCAACCCAGTTTATTAGTGATTAGTAATATTCCAGGACACAAGAGTTTCCAGACACCTAGTTTGTTTGAAAAAAATACACGATCTTTCGCCGAGCAATAATAGTTAAATAAAACGGTTTCTCTGTGAGAATTGCCTAAGTTATAAATAATTATTCATTAGCGATTAGCGATCGGATAAAGTCAGATTTCCCCCAAGTCATACCATTTAAAATTTAAGATTTGAAATTAGTAATGACTGATTGTGTCTGGGTTTACAGCTTATCTACAGTGGCATTCTTTTTTGAACTGGTATAACTCACAGGGTTACACTTGGAGAAGAACGCAGCAATGTCAAAACGCTCCTCTCTCCACTTTTCTTTTGCAGAGCTGCTCGATCGCCTGCAGCTGAGATAAACTGATTGAAAGGTCGATCGCCCGTGAAAGCAAATAAATTACCAGCTTGTCACCGAGAGGGTCATACCGCAAGCTGCAGCCACAGCAAAATAGCTAAAATTAACTCTACCGTATCCGATTTCCAATAACTGCACGCATACAATCTCAAATCAAAAGTCAGCAGGAAGGACAAACCGATGGCGAACTCAACTATTGGTCTAGAAAATAAACTTTACGATTATCTATTATCTATTTCCCTGCGGGAGCCAGATATTCTCGCTGCACTGCGAGAAGAAACTGCTAAGCATCCGATGGGTATGATGCAAATAGCTCCCGAACAAGGTCAGTTTATGGAGATGCTGGTGCAGCTTATGGGAGCGACAAAAACCTTAGAAGTTGGCGTTTTTACTGGTTATAGCTCCCTGTGTGTAGCCTTAGCCCTGCCTCCTAACGGTAAAATTATTGCTTGCGATGTCAGCGAGGAATATACTTCGATCGCGCGACGCTATTGGGAAGCTGCGGGTGTCGCAAACAAAATTTCCTTGCAATTGGGGCCGGCAATCAATACTCTCGACAAACTAATAGCCGAGGGACAAGCCGGAACCTTTGATTTTGCATTTATAGACGCAGATAAAGAAAATTATGAGGCTTATTTTGAGCGATCGCTCCAACTTGTACGCAATGGCGGTTTAATAGTAATTGACAACGTTCTGTGGTCGGGACGAGTTGCCGATCCTCAAGTACAAGACACAAGTACCCTCGCCCTTCGCAGTTTCAACGACAAATTGCGTAACGATCCGAGAGTTACTCTGAGTGTTGTCCCCATTGCTGACGGACTAACTTTAGCCCTGAAACGCCGCTGGGCAACTATGATGCAGCCGGAACATCACAATTAAAGAGTTTTAGCTGCTGGGAACTTTATTAAGACCAAAGAAACCGGGTTTTTATCTGTATTGAAGGCTGCGATACAGTATTTTGGTGAAAAACCCGGTTTCTGCCTACCCCTTTATCTAGAACTATATTAATTACCGACGATCGATTAGAATTAATCAAAATCCTCAACAAATATTATTAAATTAAAGTGACAAATGCTGGTATCAAATTTACAAATAAAATTACCGATTCACGAAACTTTTCAGTGTACTGTTCAAGGCGAAGGTTATTGGACAGGTACTTTAGTTGATTTTATTAGATTGGCAGGTTGTCCCGTGGGGTGTCCTTGGTGCGATACTGGCTACTCGAAAGGTGGCAAAGGTTTGCCGTCGGTGCCGCAGTCGATCGCACAATTGCTAGCTCAATTGCAGTCGCCGAGAGTTGTCATTACTGGCGGCGAACCTTTCATCCACCCGAATTTGCCAAAATTAGTGGCAGCATTGTTACAAGCTGACAAACAGGTAAGTATCGAAACTTCTGGCGCCTATTGGCAAGATGTTTCGCCACTGGCTTGGATTACTCTGTCTCCTAAGGAACACGTCAATCCTAAATATCCGGTACAAGAGCATTTCTGGGAGAAAGCCAATGAAATTAAGTTGGTAGTTAGCACGGGTGAAGAAGTTGATTTTTACAAAAAATATTTTGTTGAAGATAGGAATATTCCTGTGTTTTTGCAGCCGGAATGGGAATCGCGAGAGCGGGCGATTCCGATTATTTTGGAGTTACTAAAACAGCATCCGAGTTATAGGTTGTCTTTGCAAACTCACAAGTTTATTGGCGTGCAATAAACATCCCAAAATCCTGTAGGGGCGGATTGATAAACTATCTATGAAACCACAAATAATATCAAATCCGGTAGCATCGGAATGATTCAGATATATATTCTCGGACTCTGTGTACTCTGTGTACTCTGCGGTTAAATCACCTGACGATCCAAACGGAAACGATATAATCTCATAAACCCGCCCCATCCCCGCCATGATTCACATCAACATCTTAGATCCCGTATAGCGGACACGATATTATTCAATTTTTTTAAGGATTGCAGATTTGGGCGATCGCCCTTTCGTCAGGATAGTTAGCAATATAATTGCCCAGCCATTGGCAACTCAGCTTCATTAAACTATCTACATCTAGTTCCAAATTCCAGATCCTTAAAGTAAAATCGTCGCTAGCAGAAACAAGAGTTTTGCCGTCGGGACTAATGTTAACATCGTTAACTCGATCGCGATGTCCGTCAAAAACTTGTAGGGGCACAGCCTCCGAGTTTGTTGTGGCGTCTGCCACATTCCACAGTTTAATTGTGCGATCGAAACTTGCAGATGCTAAAATTTTACCGTCGGGACTGAAAACAACGCTGTCAATTTCCCTTTGATGTCCTGAAAGAGTTTTGATTTCTTGCCCAGTTTCTAGGTTCCATAATTTAATAGTTCGATCGCCCGACGCGGATGCTAAAATTGTGCCATCAGGGGCGAAACTGACGCTGGTGACAGCACCTCGATGTCCTAAAAAAGATTTGATTTCGCTGCCGTTTTGTGCATTCCACAATTTAACAGTACGATCGCCACTACCGGAAGCAATAGTTTTGCCGTCTGGCGAGAAACTCGCGCTGAAAACCTGACTGCGGTGGCTTTCTAGAACTTTCGGTTCGATGCCGGCGAGGTTCCAGAGTCGTACCGCGCGATCGGTACCTGCGGTTGCCAAAGTGCGGCCGCCGGGACTGAAACTCAGGCTCGAAACCCTGCCACTGTGTCCTTTGAGCGTTTGTGGCTCGATATTTCCTAACAGCGGTAAATTCCACAATTTGACGGTTCCGTCTTCGCTAGCGGTAGCCAGAGTTGGGCTGTTGCTGGCAGGAGGGCTGAATTTGACGCTCCAGATTTCCTTATTCTGGGCTTGCAGGGTGGTGAGAAAAGTCAGGTTTTCGACATCCCACAGCTTGACTAAACCCTCTTCGCCAGCCGATGCTAGGGTTTTGCCGTCGTCGGAAAAACTGACACTTCTGACAGGTTTGGTATGGCCTTTCAGCGTAGCGATTTCTGTTCCGTCTGCAGCATTCCAGAGTTTGACAGTGCCGTCGGAGCCCGAAGATGCGATCGTCAATCCATGGGGCGAATAACTGAGACGCTTGTTGCCCAGCCCCTATGTCCTGTAAAGGTTTTGAGCAAAGTGCCGTCGGCGGTATTCCAGAGTTTGACAGTGCCGTCGGAGCCCGAAGATGCGATCGTCAATCCATGGGGCGAATAACTGAGATTCCCAACGTTATCGCGGTGTCCGGTAAGGGTTATAAGCAAGATGCCGTCTGGGTTCCAGAGTTTGATGGTATTGTCTTCGCTAGCGGAGGCGAGGATTTTGCCATCGGGCGAGAAAACGACTTTGTTATAGAAATCGCTCGGACATGATATCAAGGGCAGATGCGAGGCATATCGATACAGATAAGCGCAGATAATTTCACAAAAGTCTGCAATTTTTGCCAGAAATTTATGATAAAATTAAGACTTAATTTAAATATGAGTTTCTGAACAATCCCATGAATTTCCGCTTCCGATTGTGTACTTCCATCAGTTGAGCGCGATAAGCAGACCACTCAACTTTTCGCTCAGCTTGTATATAGGCAGCACGGGCTTTTTCTAGCCACTTAATTGCACTATCGTACTCGGCTGATTTCATTGCATTTAGAATCGATTCAGCGCGCTGACAAGCATTGGCGATTACCCAATCTGGGCGATGGGGAATTGCTGCCATCATCACTCGATGAACGAGTTCTGAACTGTAAGATGTTTCTACAACGGCGATCGCCTCTTCAATCATTTTTTCATGCAGAAAAATATCAACCTTTGCTTCGGTAGAACTGTAGCTTTGAATGGTTCTTACAATTGCCAACAAATCTACTCTCAAGGTTGACCAATTATCTCCTGATAACTCCTGCAATGAAAGATAATCATTCAAGGAAGGTTGAATTTTAAAAATTTTAAGTTTAGCATTAAACGCAGCTTCTTTTTCGCCTAATTCATCGGCTAATTCACTCATACAAATTGCCAGTTTATAGGTAAGATTGCCGGGTAAATTCAACCCAGCTTGACAAATTTCTAGAGCTTCTTCTGAATATCCGTCTTCTTGTAAAATTTGAACTAGAGCAAAAGCCTCTTCGACTGATGTCATCTCGGTTTCCGCAGCTTTCACAGCTTCTTCTATTCTCCCCAAACGAGCTAACATGGTCAAATATTGTTGAATACAGCCTTCTGCCTTGGCTAGGTATAAGTATTCTTTTTCGCGGTTCTGGCGATCGAGAATTTGTAAGCGAGTCAAGGTTAATTCACGAGCATAATCTGGTGGATTATCAGCCCAGATTCCCGTTCCAGTAAGGTTTCCTTCCAATATCTGCTGGAGTGGCGGGTAGTCCCAACCTTGGCGTAAAGCTTCCAAACTCATGCTGAAATTACAATCCCATTCATCGTTCCAACCTTCTAACATCACCTGAAAATCTATTTCTTCCTCAGCAGTTAGTTCGGCGGTCAAAATGGCTGTTGTCCAAGCTTCATCCAAAGCATTGGTGATTTCATAACTTTCAAAACCATATTCTTCTATCTCATCCCAATCATCAACGCAGCCTGCAGTAATAGCTTCTAAAATTACTAAAGCGTTTTTGCCATCTCCTTGTTCGCTGAATTCCTGGGCTTGCTGAATTAATTCTAAAATTTCTTCTGTAATTGGGTCTTCTTCATCATAACCATATTCATACTCGGAATAATCCTCAGCTTGTCGGAAAATGTCTCGTACTTGTCGCCGAAAAGGAGCAGGATCGATCGCACTTTGGCGATGTATTTTCGTCATTTGGCTTGTCGCCGCAGACACAGCGTTAGAATTAACGTATAGTTCGATCGCATTTATCAGCGACGGTTCGTTGTCCACTAAATGCTCTACTAACTCATAGATTTGGGCATCGTTGAGGCGAGAAAGCAAGTCTTCCAGCCTCTCGCCATGTTCAATTTTTTCGGGTTCTCGCAGACACAAAAACAGCGTAGCGATAATGTGTTTGCACCATCCATCGCCATCGTAAGGACAAGTGCACAATACTCCAGATGTTAATCCCGCAGGATTGAACGGCAGGCTAACGCTGTAGGCTTGAGATTGAGAACCGTATACTGTTGCTTGCACCCTATTGCCACGGAGGACTGCGTTAGTAACATTTCCATCTAAATAGTAATCTTCGGCTCGGTTGAGCGATCGCTCAGAACTGTTATTTTTGATGATTGTTTCACTAAGTTTGGGAATAGGCATGACACTAAGCCTCAGTAATTAAAATATTAGACTCGATTTTACCCGAAAAATGTCGATTTGTAGTGAGGAGTAAAGTCCTCGGATTTAATTAGGAATCGCATTCCGAACGCTCAAACCATGCTGGGAATCGAAGTGGATTTGAAGCATCAAATTTTGAAGGTTTTGCCCGACGGGCCGACGGAAACTTATTTGACGATTCTTTGATGTTAATCTCAATGCAGGGGAAGTAAACATTATGCAGTCTACTGTGCAAACAGCAGCGGGTATTAAAACTGAACCCTCAACTGTCAACTATCAACTGTCAACTGTCAACTATTTGACGATTCTTTGATATTCTTGAGTTTGGATGCTATCTATTCCAAAGGCAGCGCTAAGATGGTTAAGCACTGTTTTGCACTACTCTCATGTCCCAACGCGCCGAAACCTCACCCAGTCAGTCAAGTGCATCCCACAACGGACATCATGTGACGACTTTGAACTCCAACAGCCAAAATACGATTCAGATTCGGGGTGCGAGACAGCACAACCTGAAGAATATCGATTTGGAACTGCCGCGCGATCGACTGATCGTGTTTACTGGTGTCTCCGGTTCCGGTAAGTCTTCCCTGGCTTTCGATACAATTTTTGCAGAGGGACAGCGCCGCTACGTTGAGTCTCTCAGCGCCTACGCGCGCCAGTTTTTGGGACAGTTGGACAAACCGGATGTGGACGCGATCGAGGGGTTGAGTCCGGCTATTTCGATCGACCAAAAGTCAACTTCTCACAACCCGCGATCGACTGTCGGCACTGTTACAGAAATTTACGATTATCTCAGATTGCTCTACGGCAGAGCTGGCGAACCGCACTGTCCGATTTGCGATCGCTGCATTGCGCCACAGACAATTGATGAAATGTGCGATCGAGTCATGGCCCTTCCAGACGGCACTCGTTTTCACCTTCTGGCGCCGGTGGTGCGCGGAAAAAAAGGCACTCACCGCAAATTACTGTCTAGTTTAGCTTCCGAAGGATTTATTCGAGTCAAAGTTAACGGAGAAATTTTAGAACTGTCAGAAAATATCGAATTAGATAAAAATCATACGCACAACATCGAGATAGTTGTTGACAGGTTAGTTAAAAAAGCCGGTTTAGAAGAACGTTTAGTTGACTCTCTAACAACTTGTTTGCGCCATTCTGAGGGAATTGCGATCGTTGAAGAGTTACCGACTGATGAAAATTCCGAACCCAACGGGCCCATCGTATTTTCCGAAAACTTTGCTTGTCCCGAACACGGCGCGGTGATGGAAGAACTTTCGCCCCGATTGTTTTCGTTTAATTCGCCCTACGGCGCGTGCCAAAACTGCCACGGTTTGGGGAATTTGCGGACTTTTGCGCCGGAGTTGGTCATTCCTGACGAGAAAGCACCTGTTTATTGCGCGATCGCCCCTTGGTCAGACAAAGACAATTCCTATTATCTCTCTTTGTTGTGCAGTGTTGCTGATGCCTGCGGCTTTGATATCGACACTCCTTGGTTCCGATTGAAGCCACAACACCAACAGGTGATTTTGTATGGAAACGAGTTTAAACAAACCGCAGAAGGTAAAAAGCGAGACACCAGCGTCACTGATTTGCGGAGAGATTTTAAAGGTGTAATTTCCATGTTGCAGCGCCAGTACGACGATACTGGTTCTGATTTAATTAAGCAGAAACTGGAACAGTATCGAGTCGATCGCCCTTGCGAGGTTTGTCGCGGCAAACGCTTGAAAGCAGAGGCGCTGGCGGTGCGGCTGGGACAGTACCGCATTGTCGATTTGACCAGTATTTCGATTCGCGACTGTCGAGAGAGAGTCGAGAATTTGGGATTGAGCGATCGGCAATTTCAAATATCCGACTTAGCCCTGAGAGAAATCAAAGCTAGGCTGCAATTTTTGCTGGATGTCGGATTAGATTATCTGACATTAGACCGTCCAGCAATGACGCTTTCCGGCGGCGAAGCCCAGCGAATTCGCCTCGCCACTCAAATCGGTTCCGGCTTGACCGGTGTCCTCTACGTTTTGGACGAACCCAGCATCGGACTGCACCAAAGAGACAACTTTAAGCTGCTGCAAACCTTAACAAAATTGCGGGATTTAGGCAATACTTTGATTGTAGTAGAACACGATGAAGAAACCATGCGATCGGCCGACCACATTGTCGATATCGGGCCAGGCGCAGGCGTTCACGGCGGCAAAATTATCTCGCAAGGAAGTTTAGAAAACTTGCTTGCCGCCGAGGAATCTTTAACCGGTGCTTATTTGTCGGGAAAACGAGTAATTGAAACTCCCAATGAAAGGAGAAAAGGCAACGGTAAAGCTCTCTCAATCAAAAATGCGACACGCAACAATTTAAAAAATATTGATGTGGAAATTCCGCTGGGTAAACTCGTCTGCGTGACAGGTGTTTCCGGTTCGGGAAAATCCACCTTAATCAATGAATTGCTGTACCCGTCGCTGCAACACTATCTTACCAAAAAAGTTCCTTTACCGCCGGATATGGAAGCTCTCAAAACGAAGGGCGAACGGTCTCTGCAGGATGTAGTTGATAAGGTAATTGTCATCGATCAATCTCCCATCGGCCGCACTCCGCGTTCCAATCCCGCTACTTACACGGGAGTCTTTGATGTGATTCGGGATTTGTTTGCCGAAAGCATTGAAGCAAAGGCAAGAGGTTACAAAGCTGGGCAGTTTTCTTTTAACGTGAAAGGAGGCAGGTGCGAAGCTTGCGGCGGCCAAGGAGTGAACGTAATTTCGATGAATTTTCTGCCGGATGTTTACGTGCAGTGCGAGGTTTGCAAGGGTGCGCGCTACAACCGGGAAACGCTGCAAGTGAAGTACAAAGGCAAGTCTATTTCTGATGTTTTGAACATGACAGTAGAGGAAGCCTGGGAAATGTTTAAAAATATTCCTAGGGCTGGTGTCAGATTGCAAACTTTGGTGGATGTGGGTTTGGGTTACATTCAGTTGGGACAGCCTGCACCGACTCTTTCAGGAGGCGAAGCGCAGCGGGTAAAGCTGGCAACGGAACTGTCGCGCCGCGCGACTGGGAAGACGCTTTATTTGATTGATGAACCGACGACTGGTTTGTCGTTTTACGACGTTCACCATTTGTTAAATGTGCTGCAAAGGTTGGTGGATAAGGGTAATTCAATTTTGGTCATCGAACACAATTTGGATGTGATTCGGTGCTGCGATTGGGCGATCGATTTGGGCCCGGAAGGAGGAGATAAGGGCGGCGAGATTATTGTGGCGGGAACGCCGGAGGAGGTATCGGCAAATTCTCGTTCTTATACTGGGAAATATTTGAAAGCTGTTTTAGAGCAGCATCCTTTGGGGGAGGCTGTAGCTGTTAGTTAACTAGCAGGAATTACGCAATTCTCATAATTAGTAAGGTGCGTCAGATATTTAAACCTTCAATAATCGTTTAAGAAACTCATCTGACGCACCATACTAAAATACGTCGTCTAATTGATAGAATATAGGTGCGAATCCTTCGCCCATCCAGATATATTTACAAAATTAGGATAATCGTTCATGAGTCGGAAATACTATTCTCATCGTACTGGCAAAAATCCTGATGCGAGTCGCTTCGATCTACCCATATTCGTTAAACTTTTCAAAGCTGTTTATCTTGAGTTTCTAAAGAACGATTATTTTTATGCAAAGTATGAAGCTGTCTCAGGCAAGCTAGGTGCTGATATAGAAGCACAAATGTTCCTCGACATCAGGAAATCTGATTTATACCCAATTGAGGAAAAATGTAATAATTATTCAGAGGATGACTTGTTTGATGTCATCGAGTTTCTTTACGATTGTGTTTCTAAGCATATTCATGGATACGATGGATGGGATGATTATGAGGATTATTATGACACCTTAGCTGGTCAGCAAGAATTTAGAGAGAGAATTAATCAGCTCTTGTGTGACTATAGAGAGGGATATGAACTATCCGAAAATGGTGAAATTCTAGAATTTCCCGAGCAAGGATTGGAGGAGTTAGTTCTTGCAGAACTGCCTCCTTACGATCCTGAAAATGTTGAGCAGCGAGTTCAATCCGCAATTCTAAAATTTAGACGTTCTCGCTCATCTCTAGATGGAAAGCGTGATGCAGTTCGAGACTTAGTTGATGTTCTTGAGTTTCTGCGTCCTCAAATTAAGAAAGTAGTCTTCAAGAAAGACGAGGACGATTTATTTAATATAGCTAATAATTTTGGAATACGACACCACAAGGACGCTCAACAGCAGGATTATGACAAAGCCATTTTTTATAGTTGGATTTTCTATTACTATCTGGCATCGATACACGCTTGTTTAAAGCTAATTAAAAAGGCTAAAAGCCAGTCACCATAAGCGCTAGAGGTAACAGTTTATGGCAGCGGACGAGCAAAAACCACTGGTGATGAATTCGAGGTTATTTGTCGCCGCTTCATTTTACGGCTGATTGTCTCAATCCGTTATGACATCGGCATTATTTTTATCCGCTTTATTGGCACTCATGCCGAGTATGACAAGGTAGATGCAGAAACAATCTAAACACAAATTGATATATGGATATACGTCCAATTAGAACCCAAACTGACTATCAGGATGCCCTTCGAGAGGTTGAGTTGCTGTTTAATGCAGCTCCTAATACACCTGAGTCCGATCGCCTAGATGTGCTCAGTACCCTAGTAGAAGCTTACGAGAAGGCACACTTTCCGATCGCAATACCCGATCCCATTGCAGCCATTCAATACTACATGGAGGCTCGCGGATGGTCTGGTAGCGATTTGGAACAATGTATTGGCAGTCGAGTTAAAGTTTCTGAGATATTATCTCGCAAACGCTCCTTGACTTTGGAAATGATTCGGAAGCTGAATCAAGAGTTAGGAATTCCCGCTGAGATTCTCATCCAGCCCTAGGAGTCGCTACAAACCTCCGCCTAACAATAGAACACCATATTTTGGGACAGTTGGTAATTTTCCATTGCACAGACAATGCACCTGAATAGTCACAAAGCAGGATTTTGGATGAAAGATTAACTATCTTGAATTGTCGGAGACATTGCTATATTTTGCGCTTGTTTTTGCATGAATTCAATGTCCGATCGCAACCAAGTGCGGGGCCCGCTGCATTGATGAGCAACTAACAGCCCCCACAGCCCTTTTTTCGTTAAAATTGGCACGACCAAATTAGCGCGAACCTTCATGCTACGCAGAAAATCTCGGTGACATTGGTTGAGGGGTTCTGTTTCAATATCTGCAATTGCTCTAACTCTGCCGCCTTCGTACAATGCTGCGTATTCGTCGTTAAAACATTCGTCTGGCCCGGTTGAGCCTAAGATTGAGAATTCGATCGCACTTAACATCTCGCAAGTCACTTGACCCTGCCACTGCCTGTAAAAATAATACAGCACCGCGCGATCGCTCTGCAAAACTTCTCGAATGTCGTATAGGGATTTTTCAACTAATACGTCGCGCTTTAGACTATCTGTCAAGCGGTTAACAATGTTTTGCAGGCGATCGCCAGACATGATATGAACTCCTTCAATTTCTAGTGTACTCGCAAACTATGAATTATTTAACTTGCATCTTCAAAAATTGTCAACTCTTTGAGGTTCTGGATTCTCGCCCGCTCGAAAATAAGTTATTTTTGGCTTGACAGTTCTCGAAACGGAAGTAACATTATACTAATATTTTGACTGAGTTCGCAATCCTTTCGGGAAAAGGGCTCGACACCTGTTCCACACAGGAATCACCAAATCACGAAGGGCGATAGATCGTTTTGAATTGTTCAATTCTTTAATCTGAAATCTCAACTTATTTAACTGCTAAAATCTATCTCTAGCTAGAGGAACTATCAAATATGCCTGTGCTGAAAGAAGCTTGGAAACACGCATTTATTGCGACAAATAACATCAAGCTTCATGGTGTCACTCAAGGTTCCGGGCCGCTGATGCTGATGCTGCACGGATTTCCCGAATTTTGGTATTCTTGGCGCCATCAAATCCCGGAATTTGCGTCAGATTATCAAGTTGTCGCTGTGGATCTCAGAGGTTACAATGACAGCGACAAACCGAAGGATAAATCTGCCTACGTGATGGCAGAGTTTGTGCAAGATGTCAAGGGAATTATTCAGGGTTTGGGATACAAAAGTTGCGTTTTAGTCGGTCACGACTGGGGAGGGGCGATCGCCTGGAATTTTGCCTATGCTTATCCAGAGATGGTCGATAAATTAATTGTGATGAATTTACCGCATCCGGCCAAGTTTGCGGAAGGGCTGCGAACTCCCCAACAATTGCGAAAAAGTTGGTACGTTTTTTTGTTTCAGTTGCCGATTTTGCCGGAGTTCTTAATTCGGTTGGGTGACTATCGGGCGATCGCCCTTGCTTTTGAAGGCATGGCTGTTGACAAAAGCAGCTTTACCCCCTCTGACATCCAAGCTTACAAAGATGCGGCGGCTAAACCGGGCGCTCTGACTGCTACTATCAATTATTACCGCAACATTGCTAGCGGATTTCTCGATCGCCAGAATTGGGATGTGCTGCAAGTTCCGACGCTGATGATTTGGGGAGAAAACGATAGCGCCCTCGGCAAAGAGTTAACTTACGGGACTGAAGATTACGTCCGGGATTTTCAGATTCAGTACATTCCTAATTGCAGCCACTGGGTACAGCAGGAACAGCCGCAGTTAGTGAATCGGTACATGAGAGAGTTTTTGGCAAGCAAAGCTGTTTGAGAAAATATTTTGCACTATTTTCCGCTGGCGCAGGGTTTTCCCCCTGGAGGACTTTTTAGTAATTTCAGTCTTGGACGCACTCCGACACTCAGAAACCGGGTTTTTTAGCGATATTGAAGGTCTTAATTAAGTATTTTCGTAAAAAACCCGGTTTCAAGTGAGTCCTATTTTCTCTACTCAACCCAGATGTCTCCCAACTTACCGACTGCTGATTCCTTCCGTCGTGCGCCCGCTCATTTCGCTGGGGTAAATGCGGTAGATTGCTATTACCTCCGCACGCCCCCAAGAGTCAATCCAAGTGCGATTGATGGCGGGTGAAAGTGTGGGGTTGTGTTCTTTGACCAATTGCATCGCGCGATCGATGTCTGGCTGCTGGGTGAGGCGTTCTGCTCGCCCGTTGACGACAACGCTGCGCCAGTGTTCCGAATCGCGGACTTCTTCAACTTGCAAGCAGACTTCTGGATTTCCGTCCATATACTTAGTTTTCATCCCGACAGTTGTGAAAATGTATATGTCGGAATCTTGGAGATAATAGTGCATTGGGACAACGTATGGATGCCCTTCAAATACACAGCCGAGGTGTCCGTGCCCTACTTTCTGCAAAAGCTCTTGTATTTCTTTTGAGCTCATTTCATCAATATCTAACATTTTATGCTCCTTATAAGAATTAGGTACTCTAGAGAAATCCCTCGATGTTTAAAATTTCTTCACGAGTTGGGCTGCTGGTCTAATTTATTGCGTTGTTGATGCGCCTGTTTGGTTTTTCTAAAAAATGTATGATTTTGGAGATTGTAACCTTAATTGTTCACAATTGTCATCTACCTTTAGACCGAGATTGTTTGTATAAAAATTTGTATGGCTCTGATTAGTTTTAATCTTATGTCCGATCGCGCGATCGGACATAAGATTTATTTTGATAGGCCACAAGCGGCCAAACATATTTTAAACAAAAAAATGGTTTGCAGTTACGACTAAAGTCCTGACTGCAAACATTTTTTATTATGAGCTATTCAGCGGAGATTATATTAAATCTATGTAACCGATCGCCCTAGCCTAAAGAATTTTTGAGTAATGTAAGAAAGCCTTGTCCTGTCAAAACTTCGATCGCCAGCAAAGAAACAAATCCGATCATCGCAAAACGTCCGTTAACTTTCTCAGCGTATTTTGTGAAACCGGTGCTGACGTTGGCGTCTACATACATCGTGGGTTCGATCGCGAAGTTGTTGAGGAGGCCTTGGTCATCTACCATCATGTTACGTGAAGTCATGGATTTTTCCTTGTTTCGTTGCTTTATATGAATAAATGTAACAGAGTATTAACTTATATTACAGTGATTGGGCGCATAAAAGTTTGTGATGCTAGTCACAAACGTTGGCACTAAGACTTGGGCGGCCTCGAAACGCTAAGCTGTCGCGAATCTAACTTGCACGGTAACTGGTTCCAGAGGCATAGCCACGAAGAGTGGAGCGGGCAGGATGCCCGTTCAAAACCTTAAATCTAAATATATAAGAGCCAACTTGGTTGATAACGATTATCATTATATTTATGAGTCAACATACCATCACCGCCGTAGCGGGCCCGCCCGGAAGCGGCAAAACAACCTGGATTCGACAGCAGCTAGCAGCCCAAACCCCGCCCCTGCTGTATTTTTGCCCCGGAAGCGGCAATGTGCCGATCGACCAAACCTGCATCGCCGCCGAATTCCCCCACATCACCACCCTGAGAGACGGCGAAGAGTCCCTACTCGCGAAACACCTGGAAAACGGCGTTTCAGCCTACATCGAACTGGGATTTTACCTGCAACTGACAGCAGTAGAAAACCTACTCCAAAGCTTTCCCAGCCGCCGATTTGCTGTAGTGCCGCCAGAAATCAAAGACACCGAATGGCATCAGTGGGCGGATGCAGTTGTAGAGGGAATAGCCGTCAGCGGCGAACCAGAAAAACTATCAATTTGGCGCAGCCCCGCCAGTGGCCAAGTCCTAGATCCCGCCAGCCTCGATCTGTTTTGGTATGAAGAAATGACCCAAGGAGCCTACGGCAAAATCCACCGAGCCAAAGGCATTTTTGACATAGCCGACGGGCGATCGTTCTACTTCGATTTCTCTGCCGAATTCAAAGAAACCGCCCACGAAGAATTGCCACTTCCCCGCTGGCTCGAAGGCCGCCCCCAAAGATTTAGCGGCATAGAAATTGTCGGCGAAAATCTCGATGAAACAGCATTAGGACAAACCCTAGAAGATTGCTGTCTGTCCGAAACAATTCTGTTGAATTACCAACAGCAAGTCAAACAAGCACTATTATTAGGAGAAGAAGAAACCGAATGAAAATAGCAGTTATGTCCTGCATTCACGGCAACTACGAAGCCTTAAATGCAGTTTTGTCAGACATTGACGAACAACAAGCAGAAAAAATCTTTTGCCTTGGAGATTTAGTCGGTTACGGCCCGCATCCCCACGCCGGGTAGTGCCCTGAAGGAAAGGATCAGAGTACGTTATGATTAGAGAAGTGTTTGCCATAGCGTGATATGAAATTAGAAATTAATTGTTGCCCTAATTGTGGTTCGGAAGAAGTTAGTCGAAACGGTC
>NZ_JADEWT010000121.1 GCF_015207505.1 Tychonema sp. LEGE 06208 | reverse complement strand
TGGGCGGTGCAATTGTCAACTCACGAGCCTTTCATCACGCGGGCGTAATTCATTCGGGGTACTTCGCGCTGCGCGAAGATTCATCCCGAATGAATATACCGAGGGACTTCCCGGCTGGATAGTTAAATCACGGTTGCAACACTGGATGACACTAAGCGCCTCGCGATCGCGACAGAGGTAGCAGATCTGAAAGCAGTTCAGGAATTGTTAATTGCGACGGAACAGAAATTGCTGCCAAGCGTAAGCAGCGACAAAGAGATTGCCGATCGTTTCAGCGATTTTCTCAAAGACGACTAGGAAGACTTGACAGTCATCAACAGCGTTCTTGCCAAGTTTGAAGGCTCGCCCCAGCCCAGAGACACGATTCAGCAGTACATCGAACAGGTAAACCGTCTGATGAAAGGCGGCGAGTTAACGGTGTATCAGAAGGTATCAGCCCACGAGCGGATCAAACACCAGACAGTGATGACGGGGCCGATCGTTCACAAAGCCTCTCAGGTTGTGGGCGATGACCTCAAAGAGGCGATCGGGCCGCTCAATCAGGTGAATTTCAAAAATCGCGCTCATCAAGAGCAACTCAAAGGTGTGCTGGAAGTGTTGGGCACCGGCGAACTGACGGGAAAAGATCCAGATCAAAGCGTTTGGGCGCGCACGCAAGATGCGGTTGCGGCGCTCAGAGGGGTGTTTGACGGGTTGACTAATTGAGGCGCACGTGAGTTAGTAGATACAAAAAAAGGGAAGGTTGAACTTCCCTTTTCGATCGTTTCATGGGAGCGATCGCGAAAATTATGCTTGCAGACTCAGAATGACTACCAGATTCTTGACGCGATCGCAGCAACAAGCACGCAGAAACCTAGCGCTCTGCGAAAATAATTAACGCCTTCAAATATTTCCAGCCACGCCCAAGTAAACAAGGAGCCAAAAGCTACTGCGTCTAACCCTGCATGGATTTTGCCTGTTGTGAAAATCAGTTGGAGTAAACTCGCTGCAAACCATAGAATAAGCGGTGGGTTTGGCGGCTGAGCTAAAACGATTTCGCCCTCGCTGTCGCGGAAGATTTTATCAAATGCTGTTGCTGTATTGGTCATTACTTTAAATAGTTCGTGCTTTTTACTTTAGTCCAATAAGCCCCACACGCTCTCTATCTTTTTGTTGATTAACTAAAACTTATACCACACCTGCACGATTGAAACGGTGGCGAAAACATAATTGCTAAAAATGCGAAACCGTTAGTCAATTATAAGATAGCGGTTCTCAATAAAATGAGGTACGCACCGCTGGCAACTGATGCCCGCGGGGGCCGCGGAGCCCGCCAGAGCGCCTCATGTTACGCTCGAAAGGCTATTATTCCGATACACCCGGATTCGATCTAAAACAGAGAAGCCCGCTTTCTTGAAGAAACCAGGTTTCTGGACACCCGAAATTACTAAGAGACCTCTGGCATAATTGTTGTGGAACAGGCAGGATGACTGTTCTTGACTAGCTTTTTGCCAGAAGTCTAATGGGCTGCCGTACCTACAAGTTCGATTAGTTGGGCGGATCGAACCGATTGACAGACAGAGCAACACCGATCATCGGTAGGGCTACGCCGAAGCAAATCAGCCACTGATCCAGATTCATCGGAGCCGTCTCAAATATGCGATTGACAAACGGAGAATTAGCAAAGATGATCTGCAAAATCACAGCCACGACAATTCCCACACCAAGGGCGGGAGCACCGCTAACTTGTTCCTTAGAACCGCTAAATTTAGCAATCAAAGAAGGCAGCAACTGGCTGAGACTCAACAGGTAAAAAATTCTCCCCATTACCAAAGCTTGAATGGCCATCGTGCGGGCGAGTTGGATCGTTCCCCACTCGGCTTGGCGCACCCATTCAAACATTCCGAAAATCAGAGTCCAGTTGTAAAGAGAAATAGCGATAATTCGCTTGATTCGATTTGGAGTCAGCAAAGGTTCGTTTGCCGGTCGCGGTTGCTGTTTCATCACTCCCGGTGACTTCGGCTCGAAAGCCAGCGGTACAGTCATGGTGATCGAGTTGAGCATATTCAACCAGAGAATTTGCAGCGACAAAATCGGCAATTCCCGGCCCAGGAGCGTGCTGAGCAAAATTGTCATCGATTCTCCGCCGTTGACTGGGAGAATGAAGCTAATTGCTTTGAGCAGATTTTTGTAAACCGATCGCCCTTCTTCCACCGCAGATTCGATCGACGCAAAGTTATCATCGGTAAGGATCATGTCGGCGGCTTCCTTAGAAACCTCAGTACCGCTGCCCATCGCAATGCCGATATCCGCTTGTTTGAGGGCTGGCGCGTCGTTAACGCCGTCTCCCGTCATCGCCACGATTTCGCCTTTTTGCTGCAAAGCTTCTACCAGGCGGAGTTTTTGTTCTGGGGCGACGCGGGCAAAAACTGAGCCTGCTTCTACAGCTTCGGCGAGTTCGTTTTTGCTCATGTCGGCTAGCTGAGCGCCGGTGTAGGCTACAAGTTCCCTGTGGTGCTTGGTTTTGCGGAATCCCATGCGGCGGGCGATCGCCTTGGCGGTAGCGATGTGGTCGCCGGTAATCATTTTCACTTGGATGCCGGCGGTTTGACAAGCTTGGACGGCGGCGATCGCTTCTGCCCGCGGCGGGTCGATCATGCCTTGCAGCCCTAAGAAAATCAGCCCTGACTCCAAATCCGAGTGATCGACGGAATTTTGGCTTTCGGGTACTGGCTTTTTCGCTAAAGCCAAGACGCGCAAGCCTTGCTTTGCCATTTCATCGACTTGGTGGTGAATTGACTGGCGATCGACTTGTAGCGAATTTCCTTCAGTATCGAGACTGGAACCGCAGCGGCTCAGAATTGATTCTACTGAACCTTTGACGTACAAAATTTTGGCAGTGGGAGTTCGGTGCAGCGTCGCCATGTATTGAAACTGCGATTCAAAAGGAATTGAATCCAGCCGCGGCATTGACTTTTCTAAAGTTTGCGGGCTCAATTCGGCTTTTTTGCCCGCAGCAATTAACGCTCCCTCTGTCGGATCTCCGACGACAATCCAATTATCGTCTTTGAATTCTAGGTGAGAGTCGTTGCAAATCATTCCGGCTTGCAAACATTCTTGCAAAGTTGGAGCTTGACTGACAGTAATTGGCAGTTGGTTGAGTTGAATTTCGCCTTCGGGACTGTATCCCGTACCCGTAACCGAGTAGGATTTGCCGCCGGAATAGATTTCTTGCACCGTCATCTGGTTTTCCGTCAAAGTTCCGGTTTTGTCGGAACAGACGACTGTAGCGCCGCCTAGGGTTTCTACTGCGGGCAATTTGCGGACGATCGCATTTCGAGAGGCCATCCGGGAAACGCCCACGGCGAGGGTAACGGTGATGACGGCGGGCAAGCCTTCGGGAATTGCACCGACAATTAGCGCGACGGCTGGTTCGACAGCTTCTTTAAAGGCTGAAATTCCTGGTGCCGCTGGTTTGCCCAATCTAACAGCAAAGGTCAAGGTTGCCATTCCCAACACAAATAACAGCCAGTTTTGACTGAATTCATTGAATTTGCGGGTTAAGGGCGTGGTGAGGTCGATATGTCGATCTAATAGTTGGGAAATTTTGCCGGTTTCGGTTTTATTGGCGATCGCAATTACGATGCCGCTACCTTGGCCAAAAGTTACAAAACTGCCGGCATAGGCCATGTTATCCCGTTCTGCGAGGGGCGTTTCTTGCGGCAGAACCAAGTCTCCAGACTGTCCTAATTCTTTTTCGACAGCAACAGATTCCCCTGTAAGTCCCGATTCGTCGATTTGTAAGTCGCGCACTTTAATTAAGCGTAAGTCTGCCGGTACTTTGTCACCGGAAGTTAGGGTTACTAAGTCCCCTACCACAAGTTCTTTTGAGGGAACTCTTAATTTTTTGCCACCCCGAATCACTGTAGCTTCCGTAGTGACAGCTTTGGCTAGGGCTTCGATTTTTTTCTCGGCTCCCGCTTCTTGGATAAAACTGATAGTAGCGTTGGTGGTTGTTACGCCCCAAATTACGCTGGCGTTTAGCCATTCTCCGATCGCGGCTTTGATTAAACCTGCACTCAGCAAGATAATTAGCAGTGGTTGGTTGAATTGCAGGATGAATTTTAACCAGGCGGGTTTGCCGGCTTTAACTGTTAGTTCGTTGGGACCGAATTTTTGTTGGCGACTGGCAATTTCGCTCGGTTCTAAACCTTTGTCTAGGTTGGTTTCTAAGATAGTTGCAACCTTCGATCTTTCTAGGTAGTGCCAATATTGCTCTGCTACGTCTACATCGTTGGCGGCTATTGCTGGCATGATTTTTCCTGAATATTTGCTCTTGAGTCTGACGAGCTGTTATCGCTCCTCAATAGGCGCGCTTAATACAACTCCCCGTTCGTTGGAGCGTGAATATATTAAGCTAGCTAATGGTTTGTTGGTTGCTTTAACGGGCTGTGACTTAGATCGATCTTACAAGGGATGTGTCCGTTTGTTCCCATAAATTTGGGGAATTATTTCCGGCGCTAAATCTTGTTTGGGACTTGGTGGCTAAGGTGGGGAAAAGTCGATGGAGTCCATTGACATTTTGCAACTTTTAGGTTTGGTTGAAGGAATGCACGAGACGGAAGTCACGGATACACGGATTGATTATTGAGCAGGAGTCAGGAGTTGCCGATCGCGCGTGCGTGTTACAACCTAGTTAAGCGACCATATTCTGAACTTATGGAAATAGTTGTAACGCTGGTGCTGGGTTCGGTGCTGTTTGTCTGGGGAATGCGATTCGGGAAGGTGTTAGTTCGATCGGGAGTGACGGCTAACGATTTGTTTAAGGGCCACAATTCGATCGCCCTGCTGTTTTTAGGTTTTTATGTTGGCTTGCTGCTGCTGGCTCTAAATCTGCCGCAAATGCCTGCTTTGCCGATCGAGTGGCGCGTGCACGGGATGCAGGTTACTTGGACTTTGCTCAGGGTGATGCTGATGGGAGTCTGCGGTATTGGATTTAGTATAAGTTGGCTGACGGCGCGATCGCAAGTAATCGCAATAATTTTAATTGGCTTGCTGGGATTGGGCGGATTTACCAGCGCTGAGGCTTATTTTCTCGCACCAATTTATGATGATTTAATTAATAATTTGCAACCAAACGGTGTATTTCGGCAAACATCTAACAGCAGTTGCGCGCCGGCGGCGCTAGCAACAGTGTTAAGGCGTTGGGGGATGGATGCGACGGAATCTAGCGTGGCGCGTTTGGCGGGTACGAGTCGTTTGGGCACTTCGATGCCACAGTTGATTGTAGCAGCGAGGGGGTTGGGTGTAAATGCGATCGAACTAGCGCCCACTTGGGAGCAAATCCAGCAAATTAATCGCCCCGGAGTGCTAGCATTTTGGCTGTTTGATGGAGGTCGAAAACTGCCGCACGCGGTGGCTTTGCTAGGAATAAATGACAGTGTAGCAGCCATTGGAGACCCGGCGCGGGGCAAGATTTTCTATTTAGACAGAGCAACTTTTGCCTTAGTTTGGCGGAATGAATATGTGCCGATTTTTCGGTCTGCCGATATCTTGTTAAGTGACAAACAGGCGATCGATTTTTTGACAAAATCAGGATATAATAGTGGCGATTTGAAAGCAGATATCGAGCGATTTCAAACAGATAAAAAATTGCCAATCAGCGGCAAGTTAGATAGGATCACTGAATTAATGTTGAGCGGCCCTTTTTTAGAAGGCGTGCCGAGATTGGATGGCAAATAATTGGATTATAGGAATTAATGAACCGCAGAGAACGCAGAGAGCGCTGAGAGAGATATAGCATTTCGAGCTCTCATAGGAGGTGCCCCTGGCATCCGTGGGCCTAGGGCCTAGGGCTATCCTCACCACGCTTGAGAACCGCTATAGAGATTTTTTTGGGTAAGTTAGATTCGATCAATCAGTTGATAAATATTGGCCCAAAGCTGCAATGACTTCCTCGGCTGACTGCTGTCGAAATTTGCCTGCACGGAAATCAGCCAAGGTTTGTTGGGCATTTGTAGCTATTTCTGCGCGGCGACTTTCGCGGTGGCGGTTTTTTAGAATTTTAATCAACATTTCCTACTGTTCGTAGGTTAGGTTTAAAGCAGTTTCTAGCACTTGGTCAAAGGTATTCATATCATTAGATACTGAGGTCATAGTCATAGCCTATTGCCAACTTATCTTTATTCTAGCTCAAACTGAGTAGATTGAACCACATTCATCCCCGCCACTGCGAATCTTTGAAAAGCCGCATCTGCTGCTTCCGTAAAATCAACAACACCCGGAACAACCACCGGCGAAGTACAATCTTCCAACAAATAAAATTTCTTAGCCAACTTCACATCTCGCGCCAAAATTTCCGTCAACAAATCATCAATCGTCCAAGCAACGCAATGACTCTTCGCTTGTCCCGCAATAATTACCGCATCAAAACCTAGCAACTTATCGATAAACTTAGCATTTTTTTGGGCAATAGAAACCCCATCCGGCCCGTCTAAAACTTCCGGCCGCAAAACCGAATAGTTTTCAGTTAAGGGATTGCCGCCCTTAATCTCAAAAAGTGCTTGACTGTTGCGGGCGATGCTGTGAAAAAATATCGCTTCTTCCACAGCGGAAACCAGGGCGTGTCCGATGCCGCCCAACATAGAATGATAGGGCCAAATTGTCAAGGGAAATTTGCCGTCATTGCTGAGTTTCTGCACGTAGTGGAGAGCGTGTTTTTCTAGGGCCGAAAAATTCCCACCGCTGATGCTGTCGGCGACGGCTGGATTGACTTTCCAAATACCTTTTTGCACATCTTCCAGCGTAATTAATGTGGCGGCTGGGAGGGGGTGTTCGCCTGCATCGTTTATCCAAAAAATTGGATGAAAAATTTGCATCGCAGTGTGGGTGTCCATTGTCGGCGCAATGGTTGTAATTCTATCTAAATTGCGGTAAATGAACTCGCACAAGCGCAGGTTGTCGTCTACTGCACCGCTACCGGAACGCCCGCCTACAAAGAGTTCAAAATCCGGCAAACAAAAAGTATTTTGGGCATCGATTATCAACAAACAAATGCGGTTTGTGTCCCTGGCGGCGGGCGGGATTTCGTGCTGTTTCGCCCAACTTTTTGCTTGACAAGCCCGTTCTTGGTAAGGTACGCGCCAAACTTCGCCTACTTTTTTTGCCTCGAAATATTCAGGAATTGGGAGTTGATTTTTTGGTATCATAGCCTATCTATTTTAGAGTGAGTTGTAACAATAACTTAAATAGCCTCTCATTATCTGATATCTTTCTCAGCGCCCTCTGCGTCCTCTGCGGTTCAAAAAAAATGCTCTATACTCTCATATAATACAAATAACTATTTACGGGTGAATTATGCCACCAGAACTAAATCACAATTATTCGCCTAA
Organism: Tychonema sp. LEGE 06208; assembly: GCF_015207505.1. Taxonomy (GTDB): domain Bacteria; phylum Cyanobacteriota; class Cyanobacteriia; order Cyanobacteriales; family Microcoleaceae; genus Microcoleus. The sequence continues at coordinate 11,848 of NZ_JADEWT010000121.1, read as the reverse complement.
AAAAAACAATCAAAAATTCTGGTTTTTGTCGATCGCCCTTTTCATCCCCCTCTTAATTGTAGCAACTAAATCTCCCTACGTTCAACAATTTTTAATAACTGTTTTAATCCAAATCGAGGATTTAGGCATTTGGGGCCCAGTAGGTTTCATCGCTACCTACAACTTAGCTACTATACTGTTTGTACCTGGTTCCGCCCTCACCCTCGGAGGCGGGGTGCTGTTTGGCCTGTGGTGGGGTTCCATCTACGTGTTTGTCGCAGCAACTTTAGGGGCTACCCTTGCTTTTGCGATCGGGCGATACCTGTCGCGCGATCGCGTGGTAAAATACATGGAAGCTCACCCGAAGTTCAAAGCCCTCGATCGCGCCGTTGCTAAATCAGGATTTAAAATAGTCTTTTTAACCCGTCTTTGTCCTTTATTTCCCTTCAATTTATTGAATTACGCCTTGGGAGTTACCCAAGTTTCTTTAAAAGATTACGTGTTAGGTTCCTTCGGGATGATTCCGGGAACTTTGATGTACGTTTACTCTGGTTCATTGATAGGAGATATTGCTGCAATTGGTATGGGAACTGAACCGACAAGTCCCCAAGCAGAAGCTGTAAAATGGTCGATAAATTTGATCGGTTTTACGGCTGCTGTCGCAGTAACTTTATATATAACTAAGATTGCTCGCAAGGCTTTGGATGAAACTGTTTAATTAGGAGAATTTGCTCGTGTCGCAGTCAAAAGTCGATCGCGTAACTGTCCCCCCGATGGACGAATACAACCAAAAATTAGTCTCCTATTTGCATCCGTCAGATTGGGTGAATCCCCAGCCAGCTAGCAGTTACAATTTAGTAGTAATTGGCGCGGGGCCCGCCGGATTAATTGTGGCTGCGGGGGCGGCTGGTTTGGGTGCAAAAGTTGCATTAATTGAAAAACATTTGATGGGCGGCGATTGTTTGAATGTCGGTTGCGTACCTTCAAAAAGTTTAATTAGATCCTCGCGCACTGTCGGCGATATCTGGAATGCTCATAAATTTGGTGTTAATATTTCTAACAATCCAGAAGTGGATTTTCCCGCAGTCATGGAACGGATGCGCCGCATCAGGGCGGGAATCAGCGATGTTGATTCTGTTGAACGCTACCAGCACAAATTAGGAGTCGATGTTTTCTTAGGTTCCGGTAGTTTCACTAGCAATTCTACCATAGAAGTTGCCGGTCAAACTCTGCACTTTAAAAAAGCAGTAATTGCCACAGGTGCAAGGGCGCGACAAGCCCAAATTCCCGGCTTACAGGAAGCTGGATATCTGACAAATGAAACTGTATTTAACCTCACAGAAAGACCTCAGCGTTTGGCTGTAATTGGCGCTGGGGCGATCGGCTGCGAATTGGCTCAAGCTTTTCGCAGGCTGGGTTCTGAAGTCGTGTTGCTGCATAAAAATGCTCATATTTTGGACAAGGAAGATGCGGATGCTGCGACAATTGTGCAGCAGGTTTTTCTGCGGGAAGGAATTCAACTAATACTTGAATCCCAAATATCTCGCGTTGAGCAAACAAATTTAGGCAAAGTAATTTATTATCAATCGCACAACCAGGAAGCATCGGTAATAGTAGATGAAATTATTGTGAGTGTGGGGCGATCGCCCAACGTGGAAGGATTGAATCTGGAATCTGTCAGCGTAGAATACGATACACAAAAAGGCGTATTTGTCAACGACAATTTGCAAACTACTAATCCCCGCATTTATGCCGCTGGGGATATTTGCATGAAGCATAAATTTACTCACGCTGCTGATTTTGCCGCGAGGATGGTGATTCAAAACACTCTATTTTTCGGGCGCAAAAAACTCAGCGCTTTGACGATACCTTGGTGTACTTATACAGATCCCGAAGTGGCGCGCGTCGGAATGGGCGATCGCGAGGCTAAGGAAAAAGGCATTGATATCGATACATTTTTGATTCCTTTCGATAAAGTCGATCGGGCAATTATTGACGGTGAAGAGGAAGGATTTGTGAAAATTTACGTCAAGAAAGGCAGCGACAAAATATTAGGTGCAACTATTGTAGCGCGACACGCCGGGGATATGATTAGCGAAATTACTTTAGCAATGGTTAACAATATTGGTTTAGGAAAAATTGCTAGCACAATTCACCCGTATCCGACGCAAGCTGAGGCTATTCGTAAAGCTGGGGATGCTTACAATCGCACTCGTTTGACGCCGTTTGTGAAAACTTTGTTTAACCGCTGGCTGGCTTGGACGCGATAGATAAATAATTGTGGAACAGGCATCTTAGGAATGAGAATTAAATAACTTATAATTTGATATTTCTTGTGGGATGGGTGTCCCGCCCGTCCCACAAACTTGTGTAAATTATTTAATTTGCGATCCTTACCTGTTCATTATCGGCTTTTATGGGCGGCGTCGAAGCCCACCACAAAATAAAATTCACTCTCTGTGGAACAGGCATCTTGCCTGTTCATAAAAAAGCTGCAAAATTAGGTGTATTTTTATGATTCTGTTTCTGTTTCTGTTTCAAATCCAACACCTTCATACAAAAGTGCGATCGGCAAATCAAACCCAATACTTGATAAAGTGATAATCTCCCCAGCAGTGTAAGAATAGTACAGCCACATTCTCCCCTCTCCCCGACAGTAACCCTCAACAAAAATCTTTTGTGAATCAATCAAGATATACTCTTGCAAAGTCGGAATTTTCAGGTAACAAGTGAATTTTTCATCCCTATCCTTAGCACTTGTACTAGGGGAAAGAACTTCCACAATTATTTTAGGATTCTGAATGAATGTGCGGGAATTCAAGTCTTCAGGATCGCAACTGACTATCACATCAGGATAGTAGTAACGGCTTTGAAAAGTGACTTGCAATTTCACATCTGACACGTTGATCCGACAGCCTCTGGAACGCAGATGCGGGCGCAATTCAGTGTAAAAGTTGAGTGCAAGATCGTTATGAGGAATTGTACTGCCTGTCATGGCAAAAACTTCGCCGTTGACATATTCGTGGCGAATCTCTTGTTGAGCTTCCCATTCGAGATATTCCTCAACCGTCATTTTTGTGGGTTCTTGGGGAATGGATATCATAACAATTTTTTTGTCACTGTTACTTTGATTATAGCATTAGAGTTAGCTGCAGCCTCACCGGCACTCAATTGACTAATCAATTAAATTGAATCTATTTTCATACCCCCGCATTATCTTCTGTAATACGTGCCTTAATCTTTCAAAATCAGCATCTTCTAAAGAGAAAGTAATTGCGACCTCATCGCATTCTAGAAGAGTTATAGTATCGGAACCGAAACGAACAGTAAATCGATCGCGACTAAGAGTAACAAAATCGATGCCTGCATCTTCTGTCCAGTATTCATCGTCCAATTCTGCATAGATGTTTTTTTTGTTAGGAATAGTCTCTGCTTCAGATCCTTCTTTTCGTGTCAGGATGAAATAATGTTCGCCCCCTTCTGCTTCAGAAAAACCGATGTATAAATTGTCTTCAATAGCCTCAAAGCAAGGGGCAAAAAATTCAGTTTTCATGATTTTAAAAATCCCCTTCATCTACTTGAAATACCGTCAATCCAAAGGAACGCCACATATCAACAACTTGCTGGCGATCGTCCAGCACAAACTTAACATTATATTGCCCTGCAATATGCTGCTGATAGATTTCCTCCTTCATAATCGCATCTTTCCTCATATCTCCAGTTTTTCGCATATAAAGACTGTGATAATTCACCTCATACTGCTGCAACCATTGTTCAGTTTGAGGCTGACAGTCATCGGTTCTGCCCGACACTACAATAATATTGGCACTGGATTGCCACTTGCGGACGGTATCTAAGACGGGGTGATTGGGTAAATCGCGATCGCACTTTGAAGCATCAAAAGGATTTCTACCATTGAGAAGTGCCAGCGTACCGTCCATATCCACAATAATTGCATCCGGCAAATCCGGGTTATATTCCGGCGGCACAACGGGAACCCGCACATACTTATTGTACATCTTCAAAATCACATCTTTCCCCACCGAATTAAGTCTTTTTAAATCCCGTTTAATACACTCCTCCACCGGAACTTGCAGGAAAGAATCATTAACTTCTACGATAGCTTTACCCTTAACCAACTCCTTAATCTGCTCGATGTGAGGCCCGAAATTAGTATCATCAACAATTACGTGCTTGCCGCTTTCCAAAGCCATCAAAATAACCGTGTCTCTCAACTGCAAAATAAACTTTTCATTAGCAGGCGACCAATGGGAAGCATGAGCCATTTCTCTCAACAAATCTTTATTCGTCCGCACCCATCTTGCAGGTTCAGACAGCAGCAATTCTCGCGCAAATTGAGATTTTCCCGAAGCAGGCAAACCGACAAGTACAACAACTCTTTTCATGGTAATGCGGAATGGGTAATTGGTAATTTGTTAGGAATGACTGTTAACAACTGACAACTGGCAACTGACTACTGACATCTTCTTCACAAACCTAAATTGATGTAATCCAAACCCAATAACTCCTCTATCTTATGAATCGTAACATCGCGGAGAGCTTCTTTCACACCCACCACTCTGCGGTTTCGCAAAGAAAACAAAATCCCCGAATACGGCAAATGTTTCACAGCAAAAGCAAACTCTTTCTGAACTTCAATCTGTTCGTGCTGTCGGTAAACTTCCTCGATTTCTTGAACTAACAATTCATATTTATCCTTAACTTGTTTATACAACTCACTCCACTCTGGAAAATAAGCTAAAAACTCTTCTCCTTCATTAGTTAAAACAATTTCTATCATCCTGCGAGTAGAAAATCCTTCGCGGAGATGGGAAATCGCGACATATTGCGGAGACTTAACCTTAACTCGGTTGAAGTTAGCATCACAAATAATATATCCTTCCGAATCCATCGGTTCTAAATGCTTAGCAGCTTCAATAACTTCTTTCCAGCTAGTTAAAGGATAGGATGCGACTAATTGCCAACCGTATTTATGCGTCCAAATACTGGGGTCTGTTTCTTGGAGAGTTTGAGTATTGCGAACTCCGTGGAGGGCGATTTGATTTTTGGGTTGTTGAACAACTATTCTATTGTAAGGTGTCATCAACTCAAAGATAAAACAATAATCAGTTTCAACAGGTAATTGATATCCCAACTCTTGCCAGACTTTCCAAAATAGTTCGGCAAAGCTGAATCCAAAACCGTTAACTTCGCCGGCTGCGTCGGGAGTGCCACTAGATTGAACTCTCCATTCTCCTTGATAAAAATACAGTACAGTCAAGGAACCGTCTAATTTTTCATAAACCTTGGCATGACTCCAATCAATTGCAGCGGCGTGAATTTCTCCGTAGTTAAAAAATTTTTCGTAGGGAGAGGAAACAATCTGCCAATCTTGAGATGAGTCTAAAATAATACCCCGGCACTGCTGGACTATTTTTTCGCCCATAGGAGATTCTATCTGCGAGTATTTCAAACAGACTAGATTGGGGTATTGGCGGTGGCGGGTAACTTTGATATGATAAGTTTCGCACAATGTTTCTAATCCGTGCTGGCGTAAATACTCTTGCAGTTCCACGTTCGACTCCTAAGTTTGTCGCTTGCTCTATTTTATCGGCAACTGTATATTTTGGCGAATTTGTAAACAAAAATTAAACTATTTTTTCTGGATCCATCTGATGATTTTTGTATTGTGGAGTATCGTTGTAAATAGGTGAATGCAGTTGGAAAAAGGGAATGTTTCAACATCTAGGACAAAAACAGTGAACAATAAATTATTACTTTTGGCGACTGCTGCGTGCGTGTTGACTGCTTTAGTACCTCTATCGCGAGTTTTGGGTGCGGGCGAATTGTCGCAGCGGTTGCCGGAAACCCAATCTGTGGCTGTAGCGGGTACTGCTGTCCCGGTAAGTCAAATCTTGGCAAAATTAAAAGGCAAAACACAAGTACCGATTTTTATTCCCACTCGGCTTATTGTTTCGCAGAAGCTTTACTATTACAGCCAAGCGCAACCGAATAGCTATGGTATTTCAATAGATTATACAGCAAATTGCCGGGGTGCGGGAGCTTGCAATTTTGGGGAAGTTCGAGCTCAAAAAGGCGGTAAATTTTCTAAGAAATTAGAAGGGGTAACTAAGACTTTAAAAAATGTTAAACTTGCCGGCGGAATGAAAGGAGTTTTTCACAACGGTTGCGGCGCTTACTGCACGGCATCTATTCAGTGGAAAAACCAGGGGTTTATGTATACCATATCAATTAAAAACGGAGGAGAATCTGATTTGATTTTAACAGCTAATTCTGCTATTTTAGCGAGAAAACGTTAAGTTTTGCAGTCTTGAATACAGGAAATAATTAGGTAGGGTGCGTCCTTTGTACCTTACTGTTATTCTATGATAGGGCTGTTAGAGTGAAACGTGAGGTATTGATATCAAGTCAGTTCGATTGACGACGATAAAATTTTGTTCATTATGCGGACTTTAGTACGCGCTACGAACTTTTTTTGTTGTGGTAATCTACGGGACAGCATAGGAGCAGTCAATCCTTCAATTTCTCAATCCATTAATCTAAAACTTGTAGGGCGAAATCGAAGTATCTAAAATTTAAAATCGATTGACTTCTCACCTGTTTGATAAAGGCTATAAATGTTAACCGACAGCAAGCCGCAGCCGAATGTAATATGGTTTGTTATGCTTATCTAGTTGGAGGGAAATTATGATGAGGGGAAGATGGCTATTTGGGGCGATTGTTGTTGGTGTGGTTACTGCTTTGACGATCCTCTTCGATGGCTTCGCTAACGCAGTTTTGATACCATACTCAGCCCTAGCAAGGACAGAAACGCAAATCACAGAAATTCGCTGGTTTAATTATACTTCTAAAGATGGCTGGCAATCCGCACAATTTATTGTGCCCGATCGCAATACTACACAATCTGCCGACAGCTCCAAGTTGCGGTTGTACGATGTTCATATTGCCAAGATGTTTGAGATTTCTCATTTTTTGTGCGATCGCGATCGCACTTGGGCCGGTTACAATTGGTCTTACGGAGCCGCAAATGGCAACATTGACATGGGAAACTTCAAAATTAGCTGCAATCTCGCCCGCACCACAGCCACAACTTACGGGTTAGGGAAACCAGAAATTACAGTAATTCGCCGCAATTTCGACCTTCCAGGCGGCCAGCCATCTCTTGCTGTAGAAAAATATTCGATTCCTACTCTGAACCTTGAGAAAACTAGAGTTGTACAATGGAGAAACTTTGTCCAGAAATTTCCCCCAATTCCCAACAATTCAGGTACAAATCAAGCTAATACTCGTTTTCCTGTAAGTAACATTTCTCAGCAAATCAAAGGCAAAACACGAGTACCTGTTTTTCTGCCGAGCATACTTCCTTTATCTGACACTCAGCAACTTGATTTTGACGTGCAAGCTGGCTCCCACGGTTACATTGTTGAAATATATTTAGGCAAAGACTGCCGCGCCGGAGCTTGTGCTTTCGGCACAATCGAAGCTAAAAAAAATGAACCGTTTTCGCCTCCATCGCAATTGCCGAGGGATTCTTATAGAAGCATTGAATTAGCAGGCGGAATGAGGGGAATTTATTTCCAGACTTGCGGTAATTACTGCATTTCTTATGTGGAGTGGCAAAGGCTGGGTGTACTTTACCGAGTAAGTCTCAAAAATGGAAGGCAGTCAGAAGTTGTTGGGATAGCAAATTCTGCACTTCAAGCTGGGTCGCGTTAATACTATTTTAGATTTGAGATTTGAAGTTTTCCTTGATGTACAATTAAATTGTACCTAAAAAAACCAATAAGATGCCTGCGATTAGTGTTGAAGAAGGCAAGCAGAATCTGCAAGCTATCTTGGAAAAGGTGGCAAAAAGAGAAGAAGTGACAATCGTACAGGAGGGCAAAGTAGTAGCTCGCGTAGTCCCACCGCTATCCAAGGAGGAGTGGTTAGCTAGGCATAAAGCATTACGAAACTCCATTAATGTCAAGGGCGAACCCCTGAGTGCAACTGTGATTAAGCTAAGGGAGGAAGCACGGTATTGATTTATATAATAACTTTCATATCTATAACAAATATTTTTATTCGGGACAAACTGAATGATTGCGGTCAAACAAAATGATGTAGTAAACAGACTGAACGCGAAACCCAAATATCCGTTTTTTCTCATCAATTCGCATTTCTGATAATCTCTCATCTTCAGGAATATTGTCAGGCAAAGTCGGATGAATGTTAATCAACTTATAACCCGTTCCCACTGATTCACCTCGTTTTTTTGAGCCGTGACCTTTGATTTGACCCCAAGTATATTTCTCAATTTTCTTGAGTCCTTCAATTAGGTCATTGATTTCTGATGATGTCCAGTCAGATAGAAGCCAACGATTTTTATCTGCATAAGTGAATCTGAAGCTAGGATGCTCGTCATCTGTACTGCTTGGTCGATTTAACTGAGTTGCTTGCTCTGGAATTCTTCTTTGTTGCTTGTTTTGAGGTGGCTTTGGTATTTGACTTTTTTTACCCACTTACGCCTCCACCAAAGGTGCATAGCAGGATTTCATATCCTCGTGGGAAATGATTTTAGTTGATTTTTCCGCCGGTTCTAATCCCTGGCGGGCGTTGAGCCAAGGTGTCTCAGATTGTGTCAATTCTGCCAAATGTTTAGCACTTAATTCTCCATAAGCATTCCAAACTTCTTCGAGTACCTCAATCTCATCTTCCTCAAATTCTCCCTCAAAATTATCGGGAGCGGGAATATCGGTATATTTGTAAGCTTTGTACTCATCCCAAACATGGCGGACAATGGGGCCGGAAACCCAAGCTTCAATATCTTGAAAAAATAGCTGCTGGCCTCTAAAGACTAAACTCCAAGCTTGTGCGTAATAAACGAGTTTTTGCAGTTTGAGAGGAGAAATAGTATCGCCTGCTTCTCGATCGACACGACATAAAAAGTAACGAGCTACATCCAGAGCGCTTTTCATAGTTTTAGGATTTTAGTAATTTGACAAATTGACTTTTTATGGTAAACTATTCGGTGGCTTGAGAAGTTCGATCGCCCTTTCCCCCTTATTCCCACATTTTTCGCCTCAAATCCTGCAACCTGGGAGCAAACTCTTCAGCTTGCACCAGCTTAGACCCGATCGACCCTAGGCAAATCATACACCGTCGGCTGCCTTTCGCTCTCTAGGTCGATCGGCTCAGTTTTATCCCCCTAATTGTGCCAACCAGCAATTAAAGTCCCCACCTGCGGTACGCTAGATCAGGTCAATATATTGGCTGATTTCAAGCTATCCTCCAATCGATCTTATGTCCCCAACCACATCTGCCCCCTCCCGAACCGTCCGCATCGGTTCCCGTAAAAGCCAACTCGCTCTAGTGCAAACCCACTGGGTGCAAGAACAGCTACAGAAACACTTCCCGGAACACACTTTTGAAGTCCACACCATGTCCACCCAAGGGGACATAATTCTTGATGTCGCCCTCGCTAAAATCGGCGACAAAGGACTTTTTACCAAAGAATTAGAAACGGGAATGCTCAACAATGAAACGGACTTTGCCGTTCATTCCCTCAAAGATTTACCTACCAATTTGCCCGAAGGTTTAATTTTAGGATGCGTCACCGAACGGGAAAATCCCGCTGACGCCTTGGTAGTGAACTCCAAGCACAAAGACAAGCAACTAGATACCCTCCCCGCAGGTTCCGTAATCGGCACTTCTTCCCTGCGGCGGCTGGCTCAACTGCGGCACCATTTCCCTCATTTTGAATTTAAAGATATTCGGGGCAATCTCAATACTCGACTCGCAAAATTAGATGATGGCGGTTACGACGCCATTATTCTAGCAGTTGCAGGATTGGAAAGATTGGGAATGGGCGATCGCATCCATCAAATTATCCCTGCTGAAATCTCCCTTCACGCCGTCGGACAAGGTGCATTGGGCATCGAATGCCGCGCCGGAGATACAGAAATCATGGAAGTGATTAAAGCTCTCGAACATACGGAAACCGCCCAAAGATGTTATGCCGAACGCGCATTTCTGCGGGAATTAGAAGGCGGCTGTCAAGTACCAATCGGCGTTAATACCAAAATAGAAAACGGTCAATTAACCTTAACCGGAATGGTATCGAGTCTCGACGGCCAGCGCTTCGTCAAAGATACTGTTTCCGGCGCTGCCGAGACTGCTGAAATGCTGGGAATTGACCTCGCTCACCGCCTGCGCGAACAGGGAGCAAGCGAAATTTTGGAGGAAATTTTTATCGAAGTTCAACGCGGTTCCTAAACCAAGTCAGCATTTATTTGTCAAGGCGCTTAAACGCGAAATATCGCCTTTTATTGAAAACAAAATAACTGGCGGTTCCCTTTGACAAAAACGAGTAAATTAGCAGTATGTTTCTAGGTGTTTGATGGGAATTTTAGAGAAAATTGCGGATGATTTCACAAATATCTGACTAATTGAGGGCTGCTGTTGAGAAACCAGGTTGATGGATGAATGCCGGGGTGCAAAGCCTAGGATTTTTCGGAAAAACCGGGTTTCCTGGGTCTTAGTCTGATTATTGTCAACATACCAATCTAAAATCTACAATCAAACATCCAAAATAAATCAGCAATCTATTTTAGGGAAAGGCAAAAATATGAGCGCTAGAGCAACTCAATTAAAGCTGGAAGTGCAAAAAGTTCAGGAACTTTATCGGAAAATGCAGGCAGATCAAAAAGCTTTGCAGCAGCAATTGAAAGAGTTCAAAACTCAAGCAGGAAGTTTCTCGGATGTCGTCGAACAAATCTTGCCGTCGATAGTTTCAGTTTACGTGATGGATTGGGATACAGAACTAGAAATTTCTTCGGGAAGCGGCTTTTTTGTATCGCCGGATATAATTGTCACTAACTATCACGTAATCGAAGATATTGCGGATGAAGATTACTTCTATGAAGAAGATGAAATCGAACAGGTTTTAGTGGAAACTAATGACGGAAAGTTGAGATTGGCGGAGGTGGTGTTTACTGGTAATGCTGAAGAAGATTTAGCATTACTCTTGATTAGCGATTTTACCTTCGATCCCGAAACAGGGGAACAAGTGGAATCTCCCCAAGAGCATCCTCCTTTAGAGTTATCTTTTGATGTGAAAGTGGGCGATCCGGTAATTGCGGTGGGTAATCCTTTGGGACAGTTTGCTGCAACTTTAACTCAAGGTATTATTAGTGCAATTCGCGAACCTGATGAGTCTGAGGAAGGGGAGGAAGAGGATCGGGTTGCTGAGGTGAGGGTGTTGCAAACTGATGCGGCGATTAATCCGGGAAATTCCGGCGGGCCGCTGATTAATATGGCCGGTCAAGTGGTTGGGGTGAATGTGTGGGGATTGGAGGATGCTGATAGTATTAATTTGGCGATCGCCTCGGTCGCTTTGGATGACTTTTTAGCTGGATTTGAGGAAACTTTTGAGGACGATTCTCAGAATTAGTCGGGATTTGTTCCTAATCTGTCAAGAGGGCGATCGCACTTTTTATGAGAGGGGATGGAAAAGGTGAGCGCTATTTCCTTAACTCAATTGGCGTAAGTCCCACGCTGTAATTGTACTCAATTGGGCGTTGGGATATAAGCCAAGCAAGGTATATGAAAAAGAGCGACAATTTACTGTTTCTCTAGCAAAAAAACTTGTAAGATATAAGTGGTTGCGACCCACCCACTCGACTGCAAACAACAGGTCACAGTAGCAGTAGTATGCTTACCAAGGATAACTTCGAGAGAAAGGGGGAAGAAACTGTAACTAAATTCTTAGACATCTATTGACATCCTTCCCGGATTGGGCAAGAATAATGGTGTAGTCTGTATCAGTTGAGTTGATGGAGAATACATCAGAAGTGACGGTCAGTATCGG
>NZ_JADEWT010000120.1 GCF_015207505.1 Tychonema sp. LEGE 06208 | reverse complement strand
TTGGTAAAATGGAGGTAACATTTTCTATAGATGGGGTTGTTTAACGATATTGACCCCATCTTTTTTTACCATAAATCGGTCAAACCTTTGTTAGCTATGGGTTTTAACGGGGTTGTCACCCCGTCAGGGAGTGGAGTTTATTGCCACCCTCGTCTAACTTTTGTGCGAGCTGTGATTTTCTGAATTTCCGTTTCAATCCCTAGTAGGGAGTGGAGTTTATTGCGACTTATCGACTCACTTTCTCACGCCTGGTTCAGTGGTTTCAATCCCTAGTAGGGAGTGGAGTTTATTGCGACGCACACAAGAATCAGGAATTGAAAGCAAATATTCGTTTCAATCCCTAGTAGGGAGTGGAGTTTATTGCGACTGGTGAAGCTTTCAAATGCGGTTGGTTACCTGAAGCGCCGAGTTTCAATCCCTAGTAGGGAGTGGAGTTTATTGCGACTTGCGACTGCGTAAGATTGTTGAAATTCGGCAAGCTCAAGGTGTTTCAATCCCTAGTAGGGAGTGGAGTTTATTGCGACGGCCCACAGTTCCCATTGATACAGCAGAAGCACCGGTTTCAATCCCTAGTAGGGAGTGGAGTTTATTGCGACCCCCACCATGCTGCCTAACGCTTCACCCCAAACGCGTTTCAATCCCTAGTAGGGAGTGGAGTTTATTGCGACTTGCCCGCGGTTGCGGTTTTCCCATATTCCAGAAATTCAGTTTCAATCCCTAGTAGGGAGTGGAGTTTATTGCGACTTGTCGAATTCTTGGGATTTCTTAAATCTCAGTGTTTCAATCCCTAGTAGGGAGTGGAGTTTATTGCGACGCACTGCCGGGTCGATCGTACTTAAAGCTAAGTTTCAATCCCTAGTAGGGAGTGGAGTTTATTGCGACTCGGGTGGCGTAGGGCTTGCGGTAAGGAATTCCCAGGTTTCAATCCCTAGTAGGGAGTGGAGTTTATTGCGACTCTCGATAGTGGTGGGTTCATCATACTCATTTCCGTTTCAATCCCTAGTAGGGAGTGGAGTTTATTGCGACATGGATCTGTAGAAAAAATATGGCCATATTTGGCCATGTTTCAATCCCTAGTAGGGAGTGGAGTTTATTGCGACTTGAAAGTGAAGAGTGGGAGCTTTCTCCCGCTCAGTTTCAATCCCTAGTAGGGAGTGGAGTTTATTGCGACCAGATTTGCAATTTTCCAGAGTGTTGAGGAAATTGAAGTTTCAATCCCTAGTAGGGAGTGGAGTTTATTGCGACAATTTTGCCGCTAGTGGGGATTGAGCCAATAGGCGATCGCTTTGTTTCAATCCCTAGTAGGGAGTGGAGTTTATTGCGACGTCCAGCGAATCTGGAATTTTAATTTTCAGATTTCTGTTTCAATCCCTAGTAGGGAGTGGAGTTTATTGCGACAATACTAGAGTCTAGATTGCTGTACCAAGATTGGTTTCAATCCCTAGTAGGGAGTGGAGTTTATTGCGACAGACGAGCTTCGCATCAATGATTTTAGTGAGGATTCAGGTTTCAATCCCTAGTAGGGAGTGGAGTTTATTGCGACGCTCTCGATAGTGGTGGGTTCATCATACTCATTTCCGTTTCAATCCCTAGTAGGGAGTGGAGTTTATTGCGACTTATTGCGACCGGGCGGGGGACGGAGCGTGACCTATAACATAGCGTTTCAATCCCTAGTAGGGAGTGGAGTTTATTGCGACTTTAGTTATGATTTTTTGCTCGATCGCCCACGTGTTTCAATCCCTAGTAGGGAGTGGAGTTTATTGCGACGGCACAGTGCCACCTTGCCAAAAAAATCAGCCCACCAAGTTTCAATCCCTAGTAGGGAGTGGAGTTTATTGCGACTTTTGGCCGCAAGATTTATGCCGATATTTTTCTAGTTTCAATCCCTAGTAGGGAGTGGAGTTTATTGCGACTCGTGCCTTGTGGCAGTGGATATTTACCAGAATTGGTTTCAATCCCTAGTAGGGAGTGGAGTTTATTGCGACTTTTTTGCCCCTTAGATGTAACTTCGCCATACTTCAAGTTTCAATCCCTAGTAGGGAGTGGAGTTTATTGCGACCCAACCAGTAGCGGGTGGCTGGTCGCGATTACAGTTTCAATCCCTAGTAGGGAGTGGAGTTTATTGCGACTCCGAGATTTTGGCCGCTGTAATCGCTTGCGGTGGAAGTTTCAATCCCTAGTAGGGAGTGGAGTTTATTGCGACTAAATCCGCTGACGTGGCCCTTCGAGTACATCAAGCTTGTTTCAATCCCTAGTAGGGAGTGGAGTTTATTGCGACCTGAACTTTTAGAGATGCTCCACAGAGTCATAGAAGAGGTTTCAATCCCTAGTAGGGAGTGGAGTTTATTGCGACGTAAAGAAAATCGGGTATTCGATATGAGAATCTTTGTTTCAATCCCTAGTAGGGAGTGGAGTTTATTGCGACGCAATTTAGAATGCTGGCCGTGGATGAATGCCAGGAGTTTCAATCCCTAGTAGGGAGTGGAGTTTATTGCGACATTGCGCGGATCAATTCTTTGAGGCTCAGCAGCCAGTTTCAATCCCTAGTAGGGAGTGGAGTTTATTGCGACGAAATACTGGGGGATTACGACCCAGTGACCGAGAGGTTTCAATCCCTAGTAGGGAGTGGAGTTTATTGCGACCTCCCAGAGCGGCACCGGCGATCGCGCTTCCAGTTTCAATCCCTAGTAGGGAGTGGAGTTTATTGCGACTAACATTAACTGAGCGGTTCCGACTTTTTCTGATACGTTTCAATCCCTAGTAGGGAGTGGAGTTTATTGCGACAATGTTAGGAAAAGAGTGGGGAGGTGGTGATGCTAAGTTTCAATCCCTAGTAGGGAGTGGAGTTTATTGCGACTCGTACCGACAGTGCCGGGGAGAATTTCTGAATAATATCGAGTTTCAATCCCTAGTAGGGAGTGGAGTTTATTGCGACTTTTGCAAATTTTAGAAGTGGCAACGCTTGCGCGTTTCAATCCCTAGTAGGGAGTGGAGTTTATTGCGACAGTAGAATTTTTCATGTCATCCTCAAAAGCTTGGGGAGGTTTCAATCCCTAGTAGGGAGTGGAGTTTATTGCGACCTTTTGAGTGAATTCGCTTTAAATAAGCAGCATTCTCGTTTCAATCCCTAGTAGGGAGTGGAGTTTATTGCGACAAAAATGTTTAACGCCTCACGCAAGCGGTTTGCTACATGTTTCAATCCCTAGTAGGGAGTGGAGTTTATTGCGACTTGTTCAGTCTTCTGGTGCGATCGCTGGCGGGTTCACTTGCCCGTTTCAATCCCTAGTAGGGAGTGGAGTTTATTGCGACTTAATTTGAATGTGTTTAGTAAAATTCAAAAGGGTTTCAATCCCTAGTAGGGAGTGGAGTTTATTGCGACAAGTTAATCAAAGCCCCTGTAGAGCCTGTTGTAGGGGAAGTTTCAATCCCTAGTAGGGAGTAGAGTTTATTGCGACTGCAGATGATGACGGTCAATTGAGCTTGCTTGATTTTGGTTTCAATCCCTAGTAGGGAGTGGAGTTTATTGCGA
Source organism: Tychonema sp. LEGE 06208 (assembly GCF_015207505.1). Lineage (GTDB taxonomy): Bacteria > Cyanobacteriota > Cyanobacteriia > Cyanobacteriales > Microcoleaceae > Microcoleus. The sequence goes on along the minus strand of NZ_JADEWT010000120.1, from coordinate 16,442 downwards.
CGAAAGGAAATCCCGACTTTCTTTTGTGACAGCCATTTGTTTCAATCCCTAGTAGGGAGTGGAGTTTATTGCGACTCAATATCGGGCTTGGCAAGTTGGCATTCATGGTTGGAGCGGTTTCAATCCCTAGTAGGGAGTGGAGTTTATTGCGACTTTTCCCATTTACCAGAATTCCATTCTGGATGTCGAGAATCGCGTTTCAATCCCTAGTAGGGAGTGGAGTTTATTGCGACGCTAAAATCCTGAATTACCTTGAAGCAACAGGTGGTTTCAATCCCTAGTAGGGAGTGGAGTTTATTGCGACAAATTCCAGCGGTTTCAATAGACGGGAAATACAAATTCGTTTCAATCCCTAGTAGGGAGTGGAGTTTATTGCGACGGTAAGATCGAATCTAGTTCTAGTTTTTTGTTTAGTTTCAATCCCTAGTAGGGAGTGGAGTTTATTGCGACCCATTAGGTGTCATTTCCCAATTGTGATTAGGAGAAACGTTTCAATCCCTAGTAGGGAGTGGAGTTTATTGCGACTATTAATTCAATTTCTCGTTTAGGATAAATTTTGTTTCAATCCCTAGTAGGGAGTGGAGTTTATTGCGACTTTAGGAGCGGCAGAACTACTTTCCCACGTCAGTGTTGAGTTTCAATCCCTAGTAGGGAGTGGAGTTTATTGCGACCGTCCCCCTCACACACCGAGGGGGATATTTTTTGTTTCAATCCCTAGTAGGGAGTGGAGTTTATTGCGACAATCTTGTAGAAGCTATAGCCGCAATTGTGGCAACGTTTCAATCCCTAGTAGGGAGTGGAGTTTATTGCGACTAGAGTTAGGTGGGATTCCAAGTTGGGCGATCGCTTAAAAGTTTCAATCCCTAGTAGGGAGTGGAGTTTATTGCGACTCAAACTTACTTGTACTCAAAGTTAGGGCCCAAGTTTCAATCCCTAGTAGGGAGTGGAGTTTATTGCGACAATACCTCGGACACCAGCAGAATCGATCAACCGGTTTCAATCCCTAGTAGGGAGTGGAGTTTATTGCGACTCTCAGTATTTGCGGCCTTGGCTGGTTAGATGAGTTTCAATCCCTAGTAGGGAGTGGAGTTTATTGCGACACACTGGCAAGATTGCATCTGGTTTAGAGAAAGCCCCGATGTTTCAATCCCTAGTAGGGAGTGGAGTTTATTGCGACTTTTTCGAGTTTTAGTTCTTCGGTCAGTTCTTTGTTTCAATCCCTAGTAGGGAGTGGAGTTTATTGCGACACTGAGATTGCAAGTCAAGTTCTTGTTGCATATCAAGTTTCAATCCCTAGTAGGGAGTGGAGTTTATTGCGACTTTTCGCTATTGACCGCGAGCAAGTAGCTAAGCTCGTTTCAATCCCTAGTAGGGAGTGGAGTTTATTGCGACAATTTAATATATGAAGAAAAAGCAATAATTCACGTTTCAATCCCTAGTAGGGAGTGGAGTTTATTGCGACGTGGTTAAAGTTGGGCCCAGAATTGACCCCAAATAGTTTCAATCCCTAGTAGGGAGTGGAGTTTATTGCGACTTGGTTAAGGCTAACAAAGTTCCAGCGGTATCAATAGTTTCAATCCCTAGTAGGGAGTGGAGTTTATTGCGACCAAAGTAATTTCAGATAAAATTCGTAGCTTTAAGTCACAGGGTTTCAATCCCTAGTAGGGAGTGGAGTTTATTGCGACAATAATCAAGAATCCCTGAAAGAAGCTCAGTAATGTTTCAATCCCTAGTAGGGAGTGGAGTTTATTGCGACAACAGCAAATATTGATTTGCTATTAAACGTTGCTGCGTTTCAATCCCTAGTAGGGAGTGGAGTTTATTGCGACAACAATCAGCGCATTAATCGAAGAGTCAGAGGGCCACGTCAAGGGGTTTCAATCCCTAGTAGGGAGTGGAGTTTATTGCGACTTGCGACACCCGGTTTGATGTGCCAGCCTCCGGCGAGGCGGGTTTCAATCCCTAGTAGGGAGTGGAGTTTATTGCGACTATTTGAATCATAGCCAAGGAAACAAGTAAACAAAGTTTCAATCCCTAGTAGGGAGTGGAGTTTATTGCGACGTTAGTATCGGTAGGCAAAATTACAGGAGCGTGGTTTCAATCCCTAGTAGGGAGTGGAGTTTATTGCGACGCTTAGACCATGCTCTAGAATCTGGTCTAAAACCTCACCCTTGAGTTTCAATCCCTAGTAGGGAGTGGAGTTTATTGCGACAGAGGCTTTGGCGGTTACTCCAGAGGTAACTGTTCCAAGTTTCAATCCCTAGTAGGGAGTGGAGTTTATTGCGACAGTTTAATTCGATCCACATCCCATCACATACCTTGCTCAAGGTTTCAATCCCTAGTAGGGAGTGGAGTTTATTGCGACGATGGTCAAAATCTAAAAAACTAAAATTAGTTGTAGTTTCAATCCCTAGTAGGGAGTGGAGTTTATTGCGACGCCCGGACAAAGTTGGGCTGAAACGATGGAGTTAGCCGTTTCAATCCCTAGTAGGTAGTGGAGTTTATTGCGACCTTATTCACTTAATTAAGTTGAATCAATGATTGGTTTCAATCCCTAGTAGGGAGTGGAGTTTATTGCGACGTAATATTCACCCTCAACCAATCGGCTAATATTCGTTTCAATCCCTAGTAGGGAGTGGAGTTTATTGCGACATTGCCTGTCCGCTAGCAACAAGCCTACCCCTTTCTCGTTTCAATCCCTAGTAGGGAGTGGAGTTTATTGCGACGCTTCGGCGATCGCAAAATGTCCGTTTTCATCCAATAATTTAAGTTTCAATCCCTAGTAGGGAGTGGAGTTTATTGCGACCCTTGGATGAAGTTCCTTTTTCTAAGAAATTGTTTCAATCCCTAGTAGGGAGTGGAGTTTATTGCGACTTTTTAGATTTATCTCCCGATCGCCGCTCCATTTGTCTCGTGTTTCAATCCCTAGTAGGGAGTGGAGTTTATTGCGACGAGCTTTTTGAGCCAGCACCCGCCGAAATCAACTTGTTTCAATCCCTAGTAGGGAGTGGAGTTTATTGCGACTTTGATGATAAAAGAGCGCCCGCTTTTCTCTCCAGTTTCAATCCCTAGTAGGGAGTGGAGTTTATTGCGACCGACCACTTTAAGCTGTAGTAATTAACTGGCTTGTTTCAATCCCTAGTAGGGAGTGGAGTTTATTGCGACTCAGTAGCCCAAGCTGCACATCTTTCAATGTTGGCTTTTGTGTTTCAATCCCTAGTAGGGAGTGGAGTTTATTGCGACGCCCTGCCGACTGGGTAAAACGCTGGGCCGAGAAAGTTTCAATCCCTAGTAGGGAGTGGAGTTTATTGCGACAATTTAAGGGCAAGAACATGGCAGGAGCTTTTACAGTTTCAATCCCTAGTAGGGAGTGGAGTTTATTGCGACAATATTGCAAGCCCCAAACGGCAAAAGCAACATTAAGTTGTTTCAATCCCTAGTAGGGAGTGGAGTTTATTGCGACGTAATGAAATCAGTTGCCCCTACCATTTCAGAGTCACTTTTGTTTCAATCCCTAGTAGGGAGTGGAGTTTATTGCGACACAAAGAGTATATTAACTAGAAAAATAGAAGCTCGCGTTTCAATCCCTAGTAGGGAGTGGAGTTTATTGCGACGCCTCTGTGGCAGCTTCGTCGCGGTGAAGCCCGCAAGTTTCAATCCCTAGTAGGGAGTGGAGTTTATTGCGACCTTGAGTAGCTGCCGTAGTACCAGTAATTCTTTTGTTTCAATCCCTAGTAGGGAGTGGAGTTTATTGCGACTCGATATAAATGTTGGTCACTCTGTCGGTGTTTACGGTTTCAATCCCTAGTAGGGAGTGGAGTTTATTGCGACTGATAGTCAATTCGACCACCGAAAATCCTTTTGGTTTCAATCCCTAGTAGGGAGTGGAGTTTATTGCGACTTTTTCGCCATTGCTCGGCTCTGTGTCCTTGTATTGTTTCAATCCCTAGTAGGGAGTGGAGTTTATTGCGACTTGCGACACTGTTTTAGCCTGATGGTTGGCTTTTATCAACAGCGTTTCAATCCCTAGTAGGGAGTGGAGTTTATTGCGACGGAAAGCCTGTGCTCGAAGTAGAAGGAAGTTTCGTTTCAATCCCTAGTAGGGAGTGGAGTTTATTGCGACGGTCAAGTTGCAAGTTTGAGAGGCGATCAAAAGTTTCAATCCCTAGTAGGGAGTGGAGTTTATTGCGACCAATTGTAGATATAGATTAAGAGAGTTTGAGCGGGGTTTCAATCCCTAGTAGGGAGTGGAGTTTATTGCGACAAGGTTGATTCTCCTGAGTTTTTAGATTGTTTTTCGTTTCAATCCCTAGTAGGGAGTGGAGTTTATTGCGACCTAGATGGCAGGCTACAAGCGAAAGAGACACCAGTGTTTCAATCCCTAGTAGGGAGTGGAGTTTATTGCGACCAAATAGATTTCTTTGCCATCAAAGTCAAGCGTGTCGTTTCAATCCCTAGTAGGGAGTGGAGTTTATTGCGACTTGATGGGGGGCGCGCATCCACATAACGCGCACTGTCGTTTCAATCCCTAGTAGGGAGTGGAGTTTATTGCGACAATAAATCTCTGTCATCATCCCGGCGATCGGGCAGTGTTTCAATCCCTAGTAGGGAGTGGAGTTTATTGCGACCCAAAATCCTCAAGGAGTCCGAGCTAAAAATTCTTCAAAGTTTCAATCCCTAGTAGGGAGTGGAGTTTATTGCGACCTTGCGTACTACATACTTGAATCAGGTGTTTTTTGCACTGTTTCAATCCCTAGTAGGGAGTGGAGTTTATTGCGACCCGAGGAAAATATGAACCCGGACTATGTATCGAGTTTCAATCCCTAGTAGGGAGTGGAGTTTATTGCGACTTAAAAGTAGGGGGTGATAGTGTCGTCTTCGCTGTTTCAATCCCTAGTAGGGAGTGGAGTTTATTGCGACCCTATTGGGATATCAACTGGAAAGATAGCGTCAGTTTCAATCCCTAGTAGGGAGTGGAGTTTATTGCGACGAATTCATCAAGCATTCCAGTACGAATAAGGAGTTTCAATCCCTAGTAGGGAGTGGAGTTTATTGCGACTTGAGAATGCTCAAAGATTTCTGTTGTCCTGTTGCAGTTTCAATCCCTAGTAGGGAGTGGAGTTTATTGCGACGCAAGGGTTTGAGGTTGTCACAGATGAAGCTATAAATAGTTTCAATCCCTAGTAGGGAGTGGAGTTTATTGCGACCTAGAACAAACTCGCCTACTCTTTTGCTTTTAAGTTTCAATCCCTAGTAGGGAGTGGAGTTTATTGCGACCGATCGCATTGTCCTCACAGATGGACATCAAGCCGTTTCAATCCCTAGTAGGGAGTGGAGTTTATTGCGACGCAAGCCGACGCTTCCAAATGCGATCGTATGTGGAAGTTTCAATCCCTAGTAGGGAGTGGAGTTTATTGCGACTTTTTTGGCCACTATCCTCGCGAACTACACCCATGCCGTTTCAATCCCTAGTAGGGAGTGGAGTTTATTGCGACTTACAGCGGCCAAAATCCAAGAAGCCCTGGACGAAGTTTCAATCCCTAGTAGGGAGTGGAGTTTATTGCGACTTGACAGTTTTTTTGTGTTTTTATATTCAGTAGGCGTTTCAATCCCTAGTAGGGAGTGGAGTTTATTGCGACTCCCCAGTACACACAAGCTCAAACTCGTAAAAAATTATGAGTTTCAATCCCTAGTAGGGAGTGGAGTTTATTGCGACCCGTCGCGCTAGGTATGGAATCTGGATCTATCCCCGGTTTCAATCCCTAGTAGGGAGTGGAGTTTATTGCGACTTTGCAGGCAATCAGGCGATGGTTCAATAAATAGTTTCAATCCCTAGTAGGGAGTGGAGTTTATTGCGACGCTTGGCGGCAAAACGCTTTGAGTTCCCAGCCAGCGAGTTTCAATCCCTAGTAGGGAGTGGAGTTTATTGCGACCTAGCACTTTCCCTCGCTTGGGTGAAAATCTATCCAGGTTTCAATCCCTAGTAGGGAGTGGAGTTTATTGCGACTAGTTGCGATGCTTTCAAGCCTCATCAATATAAGTTTCAATCCCTAGTAGGGAGTGGAGTTTATTGCGACCCGTGTTCGCAAAACGAGCGCAAGTTTTTTGTCGGGTTTCAATCCCTAGTAGGGAGTGGAGTTTATTGCGACTCACAATCACTAACCATCCTTAAAAACTGCATTGTTTCAATCCCTAGTAGGGAGTGGAGTTTATTGCGACTATAGTTTTTTTTTGAAGTGATAGTATGTATTTTGTTTCAATCCCTAGTAGGGAGTGGAGTTTATTGCGACGACCAATTTTCCAGGCAAGAACAAGCTTACAATAATCAAGGTTTCAATCCCTAGTAGGGAGTGGAGTTTATTGCGACTTAAAATCCCAATCATCGGTACAGAGAAAGGTAAAGTTTCAATCCCTAGTAGGGAGTGGAGTTTATTGCGACTATACCAATTTAAACCAGAAAAGTGCTGTTGACGGTTTCAATCCCTAGTAGGGAGTGGAGTTTATTGCGACTGTTGTTTCTGCCGCTGTCGCTAATGCTGCTACGTTTCAATCCCTAGTAGGGAGTGGAGTTTATTGCGACCGGATGGAACGAAAGGAGAGGCGGTAGTCGGTGAGTTTCAATCCCTAGTAGGGAGTGGAGTTTATTGGTAACCGTTCCACAGCTTCAGCTCCTGTAATTCGTGAGTTTCAATCCCTAGTAGGGAGTGGAGTTTATTGCGACGAATAGGTAAGTAATACTTTGCCTGACTGCGTTTTGTTTCAATCCCTAGTAGGGAGTGGAGTTTATTGCGACGCTGCCCAAAAATTTCCGATCGACATTGTACAACCGTTTCAATCCCTAGTAGGGAGTGGAGTTTATTGCGACGGGAGCCAAACCGGCACCGAATACGGCCATACAGTTTCAATCCCTAGTAGGGAGTGGAGTTTATTGCGACCCTTTAAATGAGCTTCGTCAATCTTTGAAGGAAATGTTTCAATCCCTAGTAGGGAGTGGAGTTTATTGCGACTATTTCTATATATCTAAATGAATAGAATCAAAAGTTTCAATCCCTAGTAGGGAGTGGAGTTTATTGCGACGCGACGCGATTTATTTTTAAACGGACAGGTAAAATAAGTTTCAATCCCTAGTAGGGAGTGGAGTTTATTGCGACTAAGGTTATCCAAAAATTGCTGAGGGATACCCACATCAGTTTCAATCCCTAGTAGGGAGTGGAGTTTATTGCGACTCTTGGTCTAAATATTTAATCTTGTCTTTTTTACTGTTTCAATCCCTAGTAGGGAGTGGAGTTTATTGCGACTTGAAGCAAAATCAAAATGCAATCAACTTTGCTCTGTTTCAATCCCTAGTAGGGAGTGGAGTTTATTGCGACCTTTCATATAAGCTGCTAAGCTATAAGACTTGCACATATTGTTTCAATCCCTAGTAGGGAGTGGAGTTTATTGCGACCGGATCGTCAGATAAATTAGTGATTTGTTCCTTGTTTCAATCCCTAGTAGGGAGTGGAGTTTATTGCGACCTAAAAATATTTGATGATCACAACTCGGACAAATGTGTTTCAATCCCTAGTAGGGAGTGGAGTTTATTGCGACGTTATTTATGAAAGTTTGAATTTGCTTATTGTTGTTTCAATCCCTAGTAGGGAGTGGAGTTTATTGCGACTCAGATGGGAAACCATGAATAATATCATCAACAAGTTTCAATCCCTAGTAGGGAGTGGAGTTTATTGCGACTTGATAAATATTAGTTTTGATTATGTAACAAGCAAGTTTCAATCCCTAGTAGGGAGTGGAGTTTATTGCGACTATTATCCCTTACGCTCCGGGTGATGCTAGCCACGTTTCAATCCCTAGTAGGGAGTGGAGTTTATTGCGACGCGACTAAGCCTAAGCCTCCTAGATTTGCGGGGATTTTGGTGTTTCAATCCCTAGTAGGGAGTGGAGTTTATTGCGACGCGACTAGCTTGGGCTGTGCTCTCGTAAAAATCTCGGTTTCAATCCCTAGTAGGGAGTGGAGTTTATTGCGACAATCTCTTTCTATGCCATACTCACGAGCTCTTGGTTTCAATCCCTAGTAGGGAGTGGAGTTTATTGCGACTTTCTCGAAATTCAATAATTAAAGTCCGTTCTTGGTTTCAATCCCTAGTAGGGAGTGGAGTTTATTGCGACATGATAGCCGTGATGGATCTTAAGGTAGTTTTGGTTTCAATCCCTAGTAGGGAGTGGAGTTTATTGCGACGCCAGTTCCGCTAGGGATTGCGGTGATAAGCCCTCGTTTCAATCCCTAGTAGGGAGTGGAGTTTATTGCGACCCGACCTAGCAATTTGCCTTTACCGTGACGAATATGTTTCAATCCCTAGTAGGGAGTGGAGTTTATTGCGACGGAGAGGTCGTATTAAGTTTATTTCCGAGGGTAACAGTTTCAATCCCTAGTAGGGAGTGGAGTTTATTGCGACTGAGATTTCACGCAAAAAAAGGTACGGGTAATTGGTCGTTTCAATCCCTAGTAGGGAGTGGAGTTTATTGCGACTTTGGTTTCGCGATGAAATTGATTTTGACTATAAATCGTTTCAATCCCTAGTAGGGAGTGGAGTTTATTGCGACTCGACTATCCGCCTAGCCAGCAATAACCTACCAAAATGTTTCAATCCCTAGTAGGGAGTGGAGTTTATTGCGACCTATGGATAGGTTGAGCGAAAGCACCATTAGTTATTAAAGTTTCAATCCCTAGTAGGGAGTGGAGTTTATTGCGACGGCTCGCCCCTTACCCATAAAGCATTTATTAATTATTGTTTCAATCCCTAGTAGGGAGTGGAGTTTATTGCGACCGGCTAGTTTCTGCCGAATCCGATCGGCGTTCATTGTTTCAATCCCTAGTAGGGAGTGGAGTTTATTGCGACTCTAAAATCTAAAATCTAAAAAAAGTCTCTCAGGAGTTTCAATCCCTAGTAGGGAGTGGAGTTTATTGCGACTTGATTATATAGAAACTGTTCCCGCATTTTCAATTTTTGTTTCAATCCCTAGTAGGGAGTGGAGTTTATTGCGACTTGCCACATCTATGGTTATCGGCACCGAGCAACCGTTTCAATCCCTAGTAGGGAGTGGAGTTTATTGCGACAATAGAAGCCGATATGGACGATCGGTTTGACCAAGCAAGTTTCAATCCCTAGTAGGGAGTGGAGTTTATTGCGACTCGCAAGCTTTAATCATCATAAATTTGCTAAATCAAAGTTTCAATCCCTAGTAGGGAGTGGAGTTTATTGCGACTCTTACATAATGTCTAGTGGTTGTTATAACCAAGTTTCAATCCCTAGTAGGGAGTGGAGTTTATTGCGACGCAGCATACAAATCTAATAAAAAGAAGCCATCAGTTTCAATCCCTAGTAGGGAGTGGAGTTTATTGCGACTTGAGCGGGAGAAAGTTCCCGCTCAAATCCTTAATCTATAATTGCATACTCGGTTTCAATCCCTAGTAGGGAGTGGAGTTTATTGCGACGCGAACAACTCGCCTCCGCGGCCGACCAGAAAAAGCCCGTTTCAATCCCTAGTAGGGAGTGGAGTTTATTGCGACAACCGACGGCTCCTTGGAAGTTGAATCCAACTACGAAGAGTTTCAATCCCTAGTAGGGAGTGGAGTTTATTGCGACTTGCTTTCCCTGCTGGCGACTGGGGGGATGGTGGTGTTTCAATCCCTAGTAGGGAGTGGAGTTTATTGCGACTCGTTGGGGCGACTGCTTTGCAATTCAACGACAGAGTTTCAATCCCTAGTAGGGAGTGGAGTTTATTGCGACGTTGTAAAGGCTGTAGAGAGGGATGCCTGAAGCGTGTTTCAATCCCTAGTAGGGAGTGGAGTTTATTGCGACTTTTTTAGGCTTGGTTGTAGTCGGTTTTGGTTTGTTTCAATCCCTAGTAGGGAGTGGAGTTTATTGCGACTATTCAAATTTCCGGGCGCAGACCCGACCCAATCGTTTCAATCCCTAGTAGGGAGTGGAGTTTATTGCGACTGAGAGAGAAACAACTTGATATAGCACTTGAAAGGCGTTTCAATCCCTAGTAGGGAGTGGAGTTTATTGCGACTTAATTTCTCAGTGCCCACTGATTCAGTTGCCGTAAGTTTCAATCCCTAGTAGGGAGTGGAGTTTATTGCGACTCCATATTGGGTGCATATTGGGTGCAAGAATCTATTTGTTTCAATCCCTAGTAGGGAGTGGAGTTTATTGCGACATTTATGAACTATAGGGGGAACTATGGCGGCCACAAAAAGTTTCAATCCCTAGTAGGGAGTGGAGTTTATTGCGACTCTATTTTGTCATAGCAAAATTGTCTCACTACCGGGTTTCAATCCCTAGTAGGGAGTGGAGTTTATTGCGACTATTGCGCAAAAGTTCCGCCTTTGATTGTACCCGTTTCAATCCCTAGTAGGGAGTGGAGTTTATTGCGACCTCTGATTCACTCATCATTGATGAGTGGATGAATTCGTTTCAATCCCTAGTAGGGAGTGGAGTTTATTGCGACTTTGAGAATTGTCCGGATTCTTGGATTTGCGTAATTTGTTTCAATCCCTAGTAGGGAGTGGAGTTTATTGCGACACGTGCAATTACTGTTTATTAATTCATTGATTTGTTTCAATCCCTAGTAGGGAGTGGAGTTTATTGCGACTTATCACTTAATTTGTCGGTAGAAAAAATATCTAGTTTCAATCCCTAGTAGGGAGTGGAGTTTATTGCGACGCACGTATTTAAGGATGGAAGTAAGTTTATTTATGTGTTTCAATCCCTAGTAGGGAGTGGAGTTTATTGCGACTAAAGCCATTCGGGGCAATCAATGAATTCTTCAAATTTGTTTCAATCCCTAGTAGGGAGTGGAGTTTATTGCGACGCTTAGAACCAATCCGCAGCAAAGCGTAGTAAAGTTTCAATCCCTAGTAGGGAGTGGAGTTTATTGCGACTTTGGGGTGGGCGTACCTCAGATTACCAACGTTTTCCCGTGTTTCAATCCCTAGTAGGGAGTGGAGTTTATTGCGACTTCATTGGAAGTGTCATCCTGTTTATAAAAAAAATGTTTCAATCCCTAGTAGGGAGTGGAGTTTATTGCGACAATTCAGTATCGTCGTCTCCAAAAGCTTCAAAGTAGTTTCAATCCCTAGTAGGGAGTGGAGTTTATTGCGACTTTGCCGGCCGCCAACTGCAATCGCATAAATTTATCAGTTTCAATCCCTAGTAGGGAGTGGAGTTTATTGCGACGCTAGAAAAACCAACTGAACCTCGACAATTTTATGTTTCAATCCCTAGTAGGGAGTGGAGTTTATTGCGACTTTCTAAAAGCTGAATCTAAAATCCAATTCATCATGGTTTCAATCCCTAGTAGGGAGTGGAGTTTATTGCGACTAAGTTGATAGCGATGTTGCAGGTTGCGATCGTAGGTTTCAATCCCTAGTAGGGAGTGGAGTTTATTGCGACACGTGCCGCTGTCGAAGTCGTCACGGATGTTCCTGGGCGTTTCAATCCCTAGTAGGGAGTGGAGTTTATTGCGACTAGTGTATTCATCATTTCCAGCGTCGTAAATCCCCCGTTTCAATCCCTAGTAGGGAGTGGAGTTTATTGCGACCATTGCGGTTAACCTCCACCGCAAGGCTAAATCTTTGTTTCAATCCCTAGTAGGGAGTGGAGTTTATTGCGACTTTTACCTGGAATTACACGGGAGGAAAAAGCGGTACGCGTTTCAATCCCTAGTAGGGAGTGGAGTTTATTGCGACTTTTTCCCTATCTCTTATCTCTTATTAAAAAATGTTTCAATCCCTAGTAGGGAGTGGAGTTTATTGCGACCCATAAGATTAAATTAGGTAGAAGATAAACCAGGTTTCAATCCCTAGTAGGGAGTGGAGTTTATTGCGACACTTTTGATGATGAATCAGTCCGAGATTTTCTCGTTTCAATCCCTAGTAGGGAGTGGAGTTTATTGCGACCTCTTTCTCTAATTGCGATCGCACTTGATTAAGAGTCGTTTCAATCCCTAGTAGGGAGTGGAGTTTATTGCGACTTATTGCGACTTAGATCACTCTGACCCTTCTCTTTTTGAGCTTGTTTCAATCCCTAGTAGGGAGTGGAGTTTATTGCGACCTACAATTTGCACGGTGATCGCAGGTCGGTACAATCTCGTTTCAATCCCTAGTAGGGAGTGGAGTTTATTGCGACCCTAGCCACTTGACTTAATAAGGGATATCAGCAGAGTTTCAATCCCTAGTAGGGAGTGGAGTTTATTGCGACTATTGCGACTTCCCGTCCCCCGCCAGTTGGCCGCTATGATCGGTTTCAATCCCTAGTAGGGAGTGGAGTTTATTGCGACACGAGCCGCCACACTTTGCTCTGGTATCGGAGCGCCAGGTTTCAATCCCTAGTAGGGAGTGGAGTTTATTGCGACAAAAAACCAATGATTAGCAGTGCTCAACTTTCGCTTTTTGTTTCAATCCCTAGTAGGGAGTGGAGTTTATTGCGACCTGGAAACAAACTTAAATGATTGGCTAGTGTTAGGTTTCAATCCCTAGTAGGGAGTGGAGTTTATTGCGACCGTGATACAACATTTTGCTTTGCTCCATAAATTGTTTCAATCCCTAGTAGGGAGTGGAGTTTATTGCGACGCTCAACTAGAGTTAGGTGTTGGGGTTATGCAAAAAGTTTCAATCCCTAGTAGGGAGTGGAGTTTATTGCGACGAAACTTCGGACTCGCCCAAAATAGGGAGCGAGTCGTTTCAATCCCTAGTAGGGAGTGGAGTTTATTGCGACTTCTCAGGGAATTTATCTGTTTTCAGTTTCTCAGTTTCAATCCCTAGTAGGGAGTGGAGTTTATTGCGACGTGACCCGCTCAACAACATCCTATGGGGCGGAGAATGGTTTCAATCCCTAGTAGGGAGTGGAGTTTATTGCGACTTCAGTAGCCCAAGCTGCACATCTTTCAATGTTGGCTTTTTTGTTTCAATCCCTAGTAGGGAGTGGAGTTTATTGCGACGTTGATTGGGATGGTACTAAAGCCATGCAGTGTTTAGTTTCAATCCCTAGTAGGGAGTGGAGTTTATTGCGACTCGACTTTGTAGATGGTATTTTGTATATGGGAGGAGTTTCAATCCCTAGTAGGGAGTGGAGTTTATTGCGACGATATCTGCAATCTCACCCCAGCCCCAGTCAGGATGTTGGTTTCAATCCCTAGTAGGGAGTGGAGTTTATTGCGACTTTGAATCGATCGCGCGCTATCTGTTCTTTTGCTTCGTTTCAATCCCTAGTAGGGAGTGGAGTTTATTGCGACACGTGCGCCACCTGCCCCTTGGCTCGCCACATCGTTTCAATCCCTAGTAGGGAGTGGAGTTTATTGCGACGCAAGGTTGGTGGCAGTTCTGATTGCGCTCCGTGTTTCAATCCCTAGTAGGGAGTGGAGTTTATTGCGACCCGATACCCGATCGCCCGTGCAACATCAGCGCCACAGGTTTCAATCCCTAGTAGGGAGTGGAGTTTATTGCGACTTTCCCACCACTCGTCGAAGCTAATCCCGCCCGTTTGGATTGTTTCAATCCCTAGTAGGGAGTGGAGTTTATTGCGACACAAATACGGCTATAAGGATAACCCTGATGATCGTAGTTTCAATCCCTAGTAGGGAGTGGAGTTTATTGCGACGGATAAACGCCGTTTCTTTTGTCTTGTTTCATCTGTTTCAATCCCTAGTAGGGAGTGGAGTTTATTGCGACTAAAAACTGGTAGTCTTGTAGCAGTACGCCATCGCGTTTCAATCCCTAGTAGGGAGTGGAGTTTATTGCGACGCAGATTGCCATTGACCCAAGCCAAAACTTGTAAGTTTCAATCCCTAGTAGGGAGTGGAGTTTATTGCGACATTGCCTGTCCGCTAGCAACAAGCCTACCCCTTTCTCGTTTCAATCCCTAGTAGGGAGTGGAGTTTATTGCGACGCTTCGGCGATCGCAAAATGTCCGTTTTCATCCAATAATTTAAGTTTCAATCCCTAGTAGGGAGTGGAGTTTATTGCGACCCTTGGATGAAGTTCCTTTTTCTAAGAAATTGTTTCAATCCCTAGTAGGGAGTGGAGTTTATTGCGACTTTTTAGATTTATCTCCCGATCGCCGCTCCATTTGTCTCGTGTTTCAATCCCTAGTAGGGAGTGGAGTTTATTGCGACGAGCTTTTTGAGCCAGCACCCGCCGAAATCAACTTGTTTCAATCCCTAGTAGGGAGTGGAGTTTATTGCGACTTTGATGATAAAAGAGCGCCCGCTTTTCTCTCCAGTTTCAATCCCTAGTAGGGAGTGGAGTTTATTGCGACCGACCACTTTAAGCTGTAGTAATTAACTGGCTTGTTTCAATCCCTAGTAGGGAGTGGAGTTTATTGCGACTCAGTAGCCCAAGCTGCACATCTTTCAATGTTGGCTTTTGTGTTTCAATCCCTAGTAGGGAGTGGAGTTTATTGCGACGCCCTGCCGACTGGGTAAAACGCTGGGCCGAGAAAGTTTCAATCCCTAGTAGGGAGTGGAGTTTATTGCGACAATTTAAGGGCAAGAACATGGCAGGAGCTTTTACAGTTTCAATCCCTAGTAGGGAGTGGAGTTTATTGCGACAATATTGCAAGCCCCAAACGGCAAAAGCAACATTAAGTTGTTTCAATCCCTAGTAGGGGGTGGAGTTTATTGCGACGTAATGAAATCAGTTGCCCCTACCATTTCAGAGTCACTTTTGTTTCAATCCCTAGTAGGGAGTGGAGTTTATTGCGACACCAAGAGTATATTCACTCGAAAAATAGAAGCTCGCGTTTCAATCCCTAGTAGGGAGTGGAGTTTATTGCGACGCCTCTGTGGCAGCTTCGTCGCGGTGAAGCCCGCAAGTTTCAATCCCTAGTAGGGAGTGGAGTTTATTGCGACCTTGAGTAGCTGCCGTAGTACCAGTAATTCTTTTGTTTCAATCCCTAGTAGGGAGTGGAGTTTATTGCGACTCGATATAAATGTTGGTCACTCTGTCGGTGTTTACGGTTTCAATCCCTAGTAGGGAGTGGAGTTTATTGCGACTGATAGTCAATTCGACCACCGAAAATCCTTTTGGTTTCAATCCCTAGTAGGGAGTGGAGTTTATTGCGACTTTTTCGCCATTGCTCGGCTCTGTGTCCTTGTATTGTTTCAATCCCTAGTAGGGAGTGGAGTTTATTGCGACTTGCGACACTGTTTTAGCCTGATGGTTGGCTTTTATCAACAGCGTTTCAATCCCTAGTAGGGAGTGGAGTTTATTGCGACGGAAAGCCTGTGCTCGAAGTAGAAGGAAGTTTCGTTTCAATCCCTAGTAGGGAGTGGAGTTTATTGCGACGGTCAAGTTGCAAGTTTGAGAGGCGATCAAAAGTTTCAATCCCTAGTAGGGAGTGGAGTTTATTGCGACCAATTGTAGATATAGATTAAGAGAGTTTGAGCGGGGTTTCAATCCCTAGTAGGGAGTGGAGTTTATTGCGACTTACTACCTGTAAAAAGCTGCATTGGGCTAATGCGTTTCAATCCCTAGTAGGGAGTGGAGTTTATTGCGACAACTGTTTAAGGAGTTGTGCAGCAAAACCTTGAGAGTTTCAATCCCTAGTAGGGAGTGGAGTTTATTGCGACTCAAGTTCGAGAGACGGCAGCGGCAACGCAATAGGTTTCAATCCCTAGTAGGGAGTGGAGTTTATTGCGACTCAACGAAGAAGGAAAAAAGAAAATGGTAGTTGAAGTTTCAATCCCTAGTAGGGAGTGGAGTTTATTGCGACATTGCGACCCCGCCGGCGAGTGTCGCTCTGGGCGATCGAGCGGTTTCAATCCCTAGTAGGGAGTGGAGTTTATTGCGACAAACACTCACGAGTAATTGCTAAATCTATTTTTTTGTTTCAATCCCTAGTAGGGAGTGGAGTTTATTGCGACTGTTGGTGATGGTTGCTTTCAAATTAATGCAGGTTTCAATCCCTAGTAGGGAGTGGAGTTTATTGCGACGCTTTGATAACCAAAGTTTCAGGCTGCAAATCCTCAGTTTCAATCCCTAGTAGGGAGTGGAGTTTATTGCGACTATCTTTTTTGGCTTGTATTTCCGCGTAATACTCGTTTCAATCCCTAGTAGGGAGTGGAGTTTATTGCGACAATATACAAACAAAACTCACAGGAAACAACAATGTTTCAATCCCTAGTAGGGAGTGGAGTTTATTGCGACGAACAACGGCAGCATAACGCATGATAGGCGAATTGTTTCAATCCCTAGTAGGGAGTGGAGTTTATTGCGACTCGCTCGCGGTATCCAAGATGGTCAAAAGCCAAAAAGCTGACGGGGTGACAACCCCGTTAAAACCCATAGCTAACAAAGGTTTGACCGATTTATGGTAAAAAAAGATGGGGTCAATATCGTTAAACAACCCCATCTATAGAAAATGTTACCTCCATTTTACCAA